>DASXTY010000028.1:0-7514 GCA_036505155.1 Polyangiaceae bacterium
GGCTGAGTGCGAGTTCCCGGGTTCGCATCGTTGCCGATTGCCGTGGACACGAATGTGCCGAGCCCGCCGCATTGCTCGTCGGCGGCCATATTGCAATTGTTGTCTTTGAGATCGCCGCAAATTTCGGTATTGCCCGTGAAATTGTCGGGGTCGGTGTCGTCGCAATCGCCCGAGCACGGGTCCTGTCCGTCTCCGTCCGCGTCGACTCGCGAACACGCGCCGCCGGATCCCCCGGATGTGGCTCCGCCCACGGCGCCGGCGCCGCCGCCTTGCGCGACGCCTCCCGCGCCGCCTTTGGAGCCGCCACCGGTGCCGCCCGAACCCGCGGCGGCAGTAAATCCAGTACCGCTACAGGCAAAAACGCCCGTCCCCAAGCCCCCGACGGTCAGCAGCAACAAGCAAGAGTATTTCATTTTCGCCGACCCCCTCGAAGGGGTCAGTTCAATCAATAGAATGCCACGCGCTTTTGGCCTCGTCCACAGCGTGGCGCTTCCGTTTCGATTATGATGGGCGCTACCGAAATCGCGCTCTGCCGAAACCACACGACTCCTTTGGCTCCGAAACTTCTCACCCATTTTTTGGCGAGCACACTTGTCGCGGGCTGCCATCTCGGTTCAAAAAAGCCGGACTGTCCCCATTTGACCGCGGAGAGTGTCCCGGACTCGCCACCGGTGCTTGCGCAGAGAAGGGCGCGCGACGGGCTCCAGCGCGCGGGTTTTGGCTGCGCTTTGAAAGACAAAGCGGTGGTGTGCGATGAAAACGACCAAAAGAAGCCGACTCTGACGGTCCTCTACGGGCAGGCGCCGCCTCGGCTGGTACTCCTCGTGCAATTTCAGCTCAAGCGGCCCTGCGCCGACGCGCTCTCGACTCTGAACGCGTTCAATGCCGCCCCTTCGCACCTCAGCTACGTCACACTGGGTTGTCACGATCCCTACTTTTTCGCGACCGGTGCCGTGCTGTTGCCGCCGGATGGGGTCAGCGTCGAATATTTCGGACAATATGCCCGATGGTGGACGGATAGCTTACTTATAGAGCTCCGAGAGACGCGCCTGGCGGAGCTCCTCCGCTAATCCGTTTCGTCCCGCAAAAGCCTGAAAATTCGGCTGACCGCGGGCGCTATGCTACCGAATCACAAATGGAAGAGGGCTACGAGCCTGATCCCGCCAAACCGGCCCGCCTTTCGGAGGCTCGAGCCGACTTCGTCGAGAACCTGCCCCGAAGGCTCGAAGGCCTGCGCATTGCCCTGCTGGCGCTCGAGCAGGCCCCGGAGGTGCGCGCTCGGCGAGATAACCTCCTCCGGCGGCTCCACGCAGTGGGCTCGGCGGCCAAGGTTTTGGGTTTCGCCAGTGCCGCCGAGCGGCTCTCGGGGGCGGAACGCTTGCTGTCCAGCGCGGGCCGCGAAGGGATCGCAGAGAGCTCGCTCAAGGAGGTTTGGGGCGTGCTGCAGCTTCTGCCGACGCTCGTGCACGGTGGCCCACCCAGCGACAAGCCGGAGCGACATCCGCAAACCGCGTGGCCGGTCTGCGTGCTGGTGTTTGGAAACGAGCAGCTTGCTGAGCAGCTTGGTCAAGGCGCAGCCGGGCCTCCCATCGAATGGGTCCACTGTCGGTCGCTCCATGAGGCGCGCGAGCTCGCACAAAACCTTGGGCCCGATGTGGCCCTGGTCGACGTCGATCTCGAAGACGGGCGATTGCTCATCCAAGAGTTATTGAATGACACGCTGATCGAGCCGCTCAGCGTGGTTGCCCTGGGCGACTTCACGCATCCGGAGCAAGCTCCGGAAATCTCAGCGCTGGGCGTTGAGCGCGTCATCGCGCGGCCGGCGAGCGTGGAGCTCCTTCGGCGTACCGTGGTTGAGGTTCGCCGCGTCGGCGTTACCCTATTGAGTCAGCCGGTGGGCGAGGTCACGGTGGCGGCTCTCACCGAGCGCCTGACCTCGGAGCTTCAGCACGGCTTGCTCGAAGCACTGGATTCCACCTCTCGTCAGGCCCGTATCGACTTCGGCGAGGGGGCAGAAGTGCTCGCGGCGGTGTGGAGTGCCGTTGCGCGAGTGCGCCAGCTCGTCACCTCCCGCTCGGAGGGCAAGATTCGGTTTCCATCCTCCGGGCCGGAGGGAGCGGTTCCGCTCGCCAGCGGGGAAGCCGCGAGCACGAGCCAGCAACCATCGACCAGCCTTCGCCCGCCGGCCGGGGTGCTGCGCGGCCGGCGTGTGGTGGTGGCGGACGACGACCCAGCCGTGGTGTGGTTCTTGAGCGGCGTTTTGAAGTCGGCCGGAGCACTGGTGCGCGAAGCACATGACGGGGCGCGCGCTCTCGAACTGGTTTTTTCTGAATGGCCAGACCTGGTCATCAGTGACGTTTTGATGCCGAAGCTCGACGGCTTCTCGCTGTGTCGCGAAATCAAGCGTGACGTTGCGGTGCGGGACGTGCCCGTTATCCTGCTTTCTTGGAAAGAAGATCTTTTGCAGCGGCTGAGGGAGCTTGGAGCGGACGCGGACGCTTACCTCGAGAAAGAGGTACCCGCCCCGTCTTTGATGCGGCGCTTGGAAGAGGTAATGCGTCCGAGAGCTCGGGTCGAGGCGAGGCTCGGGGCCGGAAGAGAAGTGAGCGGACGTCTCGATGGATTGACACCGCGCCTCATTTTGGAACTCACCAGTGCCCTCCAGAGCGACGCGCGGGTGAGCATTCGCGACGCAGCGTACTCGTACACGGTGCAAATTCGCGGCGGGCGACCCCGCTCGGTCATTCGCACCGCTGCCGACGGCACCATTGAGCGGGGTGATCGGGTGCTCACGGGATTATTGGGCGCAAGCGCCGGTCGCTTTACCGTGACACCGGATACCTCGCCCTGCGCGGCGGAGTTCGAGGGCACCCTCGGACAGCTCCTCGCCGAGCCGATAGCCCGCGTGCGAAGAGTGCAAAAACAGCTCTCGTCACCGTCCTTGTCGTGTGTGGTCGGGGTCCAGATCGATGAAGCCAGCATCGCCCGTTACCGGGCTTCCACCCCGGAGCCGATAGAGGGATTACTGGGGCGCCTTATCCAAGGGGCGTCTCCGCGCGACCTATTGCTTTCCGGTGCGGTACAGCCGCGTCTGCTCGAGACGGTCCTCATGGACGTCGCCCGCCATGGCGCGGTGATCGGAGTTCAGACCATCAAGCCGAGCGAGGTCGAACGCGAGGCTCCGGTAGAGGCTCCGCAAAAGCCTTCGACCAAGCTTTCGGCGGTGACTCCGCCGATTGCCTCGCCCCTGCCATCTGGAGATCAGCCCGTGAACACGCAATCCGTCGAGATCAAAGAGTCCGCTTTCGGTTTTGAAATGCCCTCGCGTCCACCGGAAGTCAAAGCCCGCACGGCTCAGGAGAACGATTGGTCTGGACTTATGGATGGGGTTGAGGTCGAACCCCAGAAACCGGAGCGCCCGGTTTCTCCTGAATCGGCCGAACCTCCCAGCGACGGCTGGGATGTCGGAGAGCCGGCCACGATTCCGGGCGTGGGAAAGGCCGCGGCTCCCTCCCCGGCCCAGCCCAAAGCGGAGCAAACCGTCGCCGCGCCCGAAAAAGATATTCAGACAAAAGAGCCCGCTCCGCCGAAGCCGCCGCCTGCACCGACTCGGCCGGCGCCTTCGCCTGCCGCCCCCCCGAGGCCGGCGACGCGCACGCCGTCCCCCGCTCGTCCCCAGGCGGTCCATCTCGCTCAAGGGGTGCTCGGACTCGAGGAACCGCTCGGCACCGTAAACGCCACTCCGAGCCCGCCCGCCCGTAAAGCTCGCCCGGAGCCGGTTCCGCCCAAGCCCCCGCCCCTGGTCAACGCCGGACAGAAAATCAGTTCGGTCCCGCTTTCCCCGATTACGGCCACCCTGATCGACGCGCGGGTCGGACCTGTTGAAGCTCCGCGCGCCGCCCCGCCGGCTGCACCGAACCCCCCCACCCGGTCCAAAGCTCCCCCGTCTCCCGCCCAGCCGCCTTCGGCCCAGCCGAAAACTTCCCCGCCTCCGGCTCAAGCAGCGGCGCCTCCAGCACCGCCCGCCCCATCGGAGTCCCCACTCGCGGTCGAGACGGAGGGCTCACCCAAGACCAAAGCCTCTCTCGAGCGCATGCCGACTGTGCTCCAGACGGAGCCCGCAACCGAATTGGAGAGCTCGCCGGCGACTCCGGTAGTGTCCGTCGATCGCACCGATGCGGTGGGCCTTGCATCGCCGCGACGTCGCCACAGCTCACCGTGGGCCTTGCTGCTGTGGGCTTCCGCCGCGGCCGTGGCTTCTTTCGGAGTCGTGCGCCTCGTGGTGCTCCCAGCTGTGATTCGCAGCGGGCAGCCAGCCGCCGAGCGCCAGTCCCCGGAACACACAGCGAGTGCTCCCGACCCAGCGCCTTCCAACCAGGTTGCGTCGGCTCCCCGCCAAGAGAAGCTACCGGTGCCGCCCGATGTCGATCTTCCCGCCGGCTTGGGGCTCCTCGAAATTGTGTCGGACGGCAAGCTCGGCATCTTCGTGGATGGCGGATTCGTGGGGGCCGGCTCGCTCAAACGATTGTACCTCGCCCCCGGTAGCCACGAAGTCAAAGTCCGGTCGGAGAGCGCAGAACGGTCGTCTTCTGCGATGGTCGAGGTCGGCTTGCGCACGCGCTTAACATTCGAGCCCGGAGAGCCCGCGCTAGCGCGTTAGCGGCGTCTCACCGAACCCGCCCGGTCTTTCCCAAGATCCCCTTCGTCGCCAAAATAACCAGCCTGGTGCGTAGCCTTCCATCACTGCTCCTCTGGTGCACGCTCCTTTCGTGCAACAAAGCCGATCGGGTTGACAAGGCTCGGTCCACCCGGCCTGCAGTCGCCACCGCCGCGCCGACCGAGCCGTCCGCGCGGCCGGCATCGGACTACGATCTCGACCAAGCTTTGCCGGCCTGCGAGGTGCGACACCGGGGTTTGTCGATCGACCTCGGAACGGACGCAGCGGACTGGCGGCGCTCATTTTCAGCGGGCCCTTTTAACGACATGGAGCCGGTGGACCGCATGGGTGCGAGCTTTGCCCGAGTTCAAACCCAAAACCTCGCTTACCAATTTTGGCTGGATGAGGAGGCGCATGACGTAGTCGTGAGCGCGCGCGTTCAGGGCGCGAGCGCGCGCTGGATGAATGTCAATATCGACGATCGTCGGTTGGGCGTTTTGAAGCTAGTTCAAGATGAGACGAAGGTGGTGGCTTTGCCATCATTTCACGGTCCCATCAGTGCCGGAAGGCACGCGCTACGTCTTAGCTTCTCACCTCGCCGCTCCCCAACTGAGCCGTACGCAGAAATCGACTGGATTCGGATCGGGGAGCCGGACAGCCTGCCTGAAACCTATTCGGCTCCAACATTGCGAAACATCGTTGCCGATGTGGTGCTGAACGGAATCCCGCGGCGTTCGATCGTGCTCCGCGCCCCAGGGGCGGTGCGATGCCCGGTGCGCCTCGGGCCGAACGCCGAGCTCCGTTTCGGGCTTGGCTTCTGGGGGAACGGCGAGGGGCTGGCCGAGGTACGGTTGGTGCGCAACGAAGAGCCCCCGTTGCGATTGTTAGAAAAACGCGTTTCGGGTGGAGGCGGCCAAAATTGGGCGGCGGCAACTGTCGATCTGAGTCCGTTTGCCGGCCAAGTGGCAGCCGTCGAGCTCAGGGCGCTCCGGTCAACGGGAGGGGGACGCGTGGCGTTTGGCGATGCGCGACTTGCCTCGAAGTCGGCGTCCATCGAGCCCGTTCCGCGGGCGACCACCGCAGTGCTCGTCATAGCCGCCGGACTGGATCGCAAGCGCATCCCACCCTGGGGTCCGGCTAGTGGATTAGCCTCGCTTAGTGAGCTCGCGCGGGTCGGGGTTGCTTTCAGTCAATATCGAGCGCCCTCCAGCGTTCCGCAGGCCGTCGTTGCGACGATGCTCACCGGGCTCGCGCCGCCCGTACACGGCGTTGAAGCCCCGATGAACAGCCTGCCGAAAGCCATTCAGACGGTGAGCGAAGTTCTCAAGCACGCGGGGGGCCGCACCGCAATGATCACCGGAGTGCCGACTAGTTTCGCGCCGTTTGGGTTCGGTGACGGATGGGACCTTTACGAGATGCTCTCGCCCGTGCACGATTTCGCGGCGACGCAGCCGTACACACGCGCTGCACAATGGCTGGAGCGAGAGTTTGCGTCGGGTTTCAAGACGCGCCGTCTGGTCGTCATTCACGCGCGAGGTGCTCACCCGCCGTGGGACTTGACCAAAAAGGAGGTGGAGCGACTCAAGCCCGACGATTACGACGGACAACTCGGCGCCCGCAGGGGCGCCATTACGCTCGGGAAAATTCGCTCCCGAAAGAGCGCCTCCCAACGAGTTCTCAGCAAAGACGATTGGCAACGACTGGGCGAGCTCGAGCAAGCGGCCATGGTGAAACAGGCGGCCGGCTTGAGTGAGATCGTCGAAACCCTCAAGCGCGTCGAGGCATACAACGACGCGCTGCTCATCTTTGTCGGAGACGTTGGCCGCGTGGATCCTCCGGAGCTTCCCTACGAGCCGGTTGGAGGCCTGGACGAGTCGCGCCTCCTGGTTCCGCTGATCGCGAAGTTCCCGGGCGGTCAGCTGGCCGGGAGAGAAGTCGCAACCCCCGTTTCGGCGGTGGACATCGGGGTCACGCTGGCGCGCGCTCTCGGGGTGGAGCTTCCCAGGCAAGGCTCTCAGGTGGATCTCTATCAGTCCGCGGTGACCGGAGAGCCGGTGGTGGCTCGGTCCCAGCTTGCGATGTTCGGCGAGGATTACGCCCTGCGACTGGGTCCTTTTCGGCTGAGCGGCACGCTGGGCAAGGTGCCAAGGCTCTGCCAGCTCGACGTCGACCCGGCGTGCGTCAGCGATGTCTTCGACAAGCAGCCGCTGGCCGCCAGTTTGAGCTGGCAGATGACCCTGCAAGCGGTCGCGGAGGACCGGGTTCTGGCTGATGGGTTCGGGCGTCGGATCGGAGATCGAGAGAGCGTCGTTCTCGATCCCGAAACCACCGCTGCGCTCACGGTTTGGGGAGACATCCAATGAGAAACTGGCCCGCGGGGAGGCGCTCGGTTGCGGTGCTTCGCCGAGAGCTCGTCGTGCTCCTTTTTCTCATGGGGTCGATCTCGTGCGAAAAAAATGACTCCTCGCTAGAGGTCCGGCTATTTGCTGCTGCAAGCCTCGAGCCCGCGCTCACCGAGCTCGCCAAACGGTATCAAAAGAAGACCCAAGCCGAGGTTTTGCTCAACTGCGCAAGCTCCGACGCATTGGCAGAACAGCTGGTTTCCACCGGCGCCGCCGACGTCTTCTTTCCCGCCGATGAACGCTCGATGGAGCGTGTGTCATCGCGGCATCTCATCGAAAATGGGAGCCGCCGCCCGCTCCTCACCAATGCCTTGGTGGTGATTGCCGCGCACGGCAGCGCCCTTCGGATTCGCGCAGCCCAGGAGCTATCGAGCTCCGGCTTCACCCACTTCGTCATCGCCGATCCAGATGCGGTCCCACAAGGTCGTTACGCTCGTCAATGGTTGCAATCGATT
>DASXTY010000029.1:0-2581 GCA_036505155.1 Polyangiaceae bacterium
TCGGCTCCACAACTTGTGCGCGCGCCGGTGTCGGACAAAGCGTCAGCATCCCGACCAGGGCCGCAGGCATCCAAGACACTCGAAGCAAAGCGCGCACGCCGGCTCCAATCTAGCTCCATCTACGGGGGCATCCAATGACGCTGGCATGCGGCGCTGGGCAAAACCCAAAAAATGCGCGAAGCTTCACGATATGAGCTTTCGATCCGTGTTTGCGCTACTTGGTGTCGTTTGGGTGAGTGCGTGCAGCAGCAATGAATCGGGAGGCACCGTAGGCACCGGCGCCGCATCGTCGTTCGGCGGGGGTTACGGCGGTAATCTGCCAATGGGCGGTATCGGCGGCAGAGCGGCAAATGGTGGAGCCGTCGCGAGCGGAGGAACGTCCGTCGCCGGAGCCAGTGGATCGAATGCCGGCGGATTCGGTGGATGGTCTCCGGGGACCGGCGGACTGATGGCGTCGGGAGCCGGTGGGCTTGTTGCGGGGGGCGGAGGATCCTCGACAGCAGGAGCCGGCGGCTCCGCGTCGGGCACCGGGGGCTCCGGAGTTGGTGGCACCGGCGGCGCTTCCAGCGTTGGTGGTAGCGCGGGTGCGGGAAACGACCCGCAATGCCCAGGTCCAAGCGAACCGGCGAATCAATCGACCTGCACCGGCGTGGTGGCGGGGACTTATTGCACCTACGGCAGCGACAGCTGCCTGTGCAAACACAAAAACTACATGGGAGCTTGGACCTGCTTACCTGCGAATGCGAGCTGCGAAAGCGTCGCCCCCGGCGATAGCACCGCGTGTACCGGCAAGGTAGGAGCGGATTGCTTGTATCCCAACGTGGAGTGTGTGTGCGGAGTCGACGAATTATGGCATTGCACCGTCGAGCAAAACCCCGCGTGTCCGCCCGGCCCTACCTACCCCTCGGGTGACTGCACCGGCAAAGAAGGCTTATCCTGCAATTACGGCTACATCGACTGCTTTTGCGGGGGGAGCCATACCTGGTTTTGTTTGGCATGAGTGGCGGTTCATTTCCCTTTCGGCACACCGCCGTCCGGGGTGCCGTTCGGCGGACCCCCAATGATGCGATAGCTGAGCTCGCGCGGGGCGCCGGCGCGAAGGTAGGCGACGCTGAGGCGATCCGCGGTCCTCAATGATTCGAGCGCCGCGTAGGCGTCGGTTGGCTTTTCGATGACGATTCCGTTGACGCGGGTCACGACGTCGCCGGGCTTGAGATCGACGCCTTGCCACCATGGTTCCGGCTTGAGACGCAAAATGCGGAATCCTTCAAAGGCGCCGGCTCGGAAATTCGGTTCCACTTCGACACGCTGGAGGAAGCGCCCCACACCGGCGTTGACGATGCCCAGCACGTCGTCGCGCCACAATGCGCCTTCTGGAGGCGCAGGGCGCTGAGCAGGTGGCGCTGCCGGACGAGCGCGCGGACGTGTCGTTACCGCGCGAGGCGCGGGTTTGGGCGGCGCTGAGCCCCCACACGCCAAGCAAACGCTGGCGAAGGCGACGCTTGCAAGCCACCGGCATTTCGGGCTGCGCAAGCCGTCTCCCTTAGGCGTCCGGCACAATGACGGGAAGCTCGGCGGCCCGCACCGCATGAAGGATGCGAAGAGCGACCTCATCCTGCGCGCCAACGCCGCTCACGTGCAAAAGCCGATCTTTGGGCACGAGCTCTTCCGCGTATGCGTACACGCGAGCCAGTCTCTCCTGCAGCTCGGGTATCTCGAAAATCTCGGTTGCGTGGGTGCGCGTCGCCCGGCGTTCAGCCGCAACCGAGGCCGGCACGTCGATAACGATGGTGAGGTCGGGAGGCGGCGCTTGCCGGTTGAGCTCCGTGATCCACGGTAACGCGCCGGCGCCGTCCGGCGCCGTGACCGATTGGTACACAAGGCTCGAAAGGTAGTAACGATCGCTCACCACGACGGCGCCTTCCCGGAGAGCGGGAGCGACCACCGAATCGATGTGGTCCAGTCGATCCGCCGCGAACAACAGCGCCATGGTGGACCAAGCAAATGCGCGCGGCCCGCTTGCGTCGGGGACGAACAGGCGCTTCTGCAATACCTGCCGAATCAGGGCGCCGATCGGCCCGCTGGTCGGCTCGCAGGTGAGCCGGACGTCTTGCCCCACGCCTTTCAGGGTCTTTGCCAATCGCTTGGAATGGGTGGTGCTGCCGCAGCCATCGATGCCTTCGATCACGATGAAACACCCCCGATCACTTCGCAGAGACGGCATCAACCGGCTCCTTCCTGGTCCACCGAGGGAGGCGCGTCCTCTCCCAGTACCAGGTTATCGATAAGCCGTGTGGAACCCGCGAAAGCGGCAATCGCAAACAGAGCTCGATCGCTTACCGTATCCCGGTCGCTAAACGGAACCAGCTCCTCGGGGTCCGCCAGCGTGACGTAATCGATCCGTAAACCAGCCAGCTCAAGCGCCTCCTCACCCGGCTTTCGCAAAGCTCCGGCCCGGCGCTCTCCCGCGCGAAAGCCTTGCGCCGCAGCTGCCAATGCGCGAGGGATGGCCAGCGCTCGCTTCCGTTCGTGGGCTTTCATGTAGGAGTTGCGTGAGCTCGTCGCCAGACCGTCCGAATCG
>DASXTY010000030.1:0-3607 GCA_036505155.1 Polyangiaceae bacterium
GCTTTTTTGGCTCAATCTGCTCAAGTGGCTTTCGCCCCCGAACCAGTGTCAGGTTCCCATTCCCCCAACGGTCTATTGAACTAACCGGTTCGAGCAAAGCGCCGTCTGCGCACTTCCCGAAGGCGAAAGGCGAAGTGCGAAACCTCCTTCGCAAGGGAAAGCTTTGGGATGTGTTGCGAAATGCCACCAGTTGTTTGCATTGGTACGCGCGAGGCGCTCTTTACAAGCGCTTGAAACTGACATATGGATCGTGAGCCAACCGCAGACGGTCACGTCGCCCGGCGGTGAGCTCTTACAACCCAGCCTCAAAGAAAACCATGCATACCAGCGCAGAAGAAAAGTCGCGCGGGGAAGGGGAATGCAGTAGGTCTATATTGATCGTCGACGACGATAACGACGTACGGAGCACAATCTGCGAAATTTTGGAAGATAACCAGTACCACGCAATCGGCGCCATTAACGGGCAAGATGCGCTCGAGCGCTTGCGCACGGCGAGCCCTAAGCCCTGCGTCATCCTGCTCGACCTCATGATGCCGGTGATGGACGGCTGGCAGTTTCTCAACGCTCACGCTAGCGAAGCGGAGTTGCGCTCAATTCCAGTGGTGGTGGTGTCGGCGCATCCGAGCGCCAGGGGGACCGCGGGGGAAATGAACGCGGAGTGCCTCAGAAAGCCCTTCTTGTTCATTTCGCTGCTCGAGACCGTGGAGCGGTACTGTAATCCCCTGCCCGGCGCGACGCGTTCGCCTTCCTGACGCGTCGCGATGGCGACGATAGGCAGCCGGCAAATAAGCTCGGCGACTGCTGCGCACCATGCCACTTTGGCAATCCGTGGCGTCCAAAGCCCTTCGCCGTGACAGCTTGACGAAGATCGGGTGAGCGCGAAGTCTGCTCTAAACGGGAAAAACCAGGAAAACTCCGACGCGAGGCGATTGGCACGCGTTTGGCTAAATGGCTAAGGAGCCGCCCCTGTGGCCCTCGACGCCTTACTGAAAAAGCATTTCACGCTGGTCGTGTTGGCCCTGGTGGCCGTGGTGGCCTATTTCCAGGCTTCGGGAACGGTGCAGCTCATCGGAGCTGCACTCGGCGTGAGCGAAGCAGCCCTGGTGAGCGCGGTCAACGCATCCGGAACGGAGGCGAGCGGGGGCGGGCTCGCGGAGCGAAGGCCTAGCGCGCAGCCGATCATCGACCGAAATCCGTTCGACTCGGTTACCGGGCCGCTGAAGGCGCATCCGATGCCGGTTGCCGGGGTGTCGCCCGCAGACCTGTCAGACCCGCTGGGGGCGGCGGCTTGCGATGGCGTCCAGGTGTTCATCGTGACGCAGTCGAGTGACCCGACCTGGTCGTTCGCAGCTGTGCAAGGACCCGGCGAGCCGCACCCGCGTTTGCGCCGCGTGGGCGACGAGGTGGCGGACAAGCAAGTTGCTTTTATTGGCTTCAATCCGCGTGAAGCAAGCCCGTCGGTTTGGATGACCAGCGCCGGTGGCGCAGGCCTCTGTCAGGCGACGCTGTTTGCCGAACACACGGAGCCCGGCCAGGCGTCGAAGCCGGCCGCAGCGCCCGCGCCGGGTGGCGAAGCGGCGGGTGGTGAGGCGCTGCGGGCTGGTCCCGCCGTCGTGCCGCCGGAGATCGCTTCCAAGATCCAGAAAGTGAGCGACACCGAGTTCAACGTGGATCGTGGAGTGGTGGACAAGATCCTGGAAAATCAAGCGGAGCTCATGAAATCCGCGCGAATCGTTCCGGAACACAAGGACGGCAAGGTAGTGGGCATACGACTGTTTGGAATACGTCCCAACACGCTGCTCGGCACGCTCGGTCTGCAGAACGGCGATCGGCTGGAGTCCATCAACGGCTACAACATGAGCAGTCCGGAAGCCGCGCTCGAAGCCTACGCTCACCTCAGAACCTCCAGCAACCTGAACGTCAAAGTGAGCCGGCGGGGCGCACCCGTCAGCATCGACTACCGCATCAAGTGAGCCAACGTGAGACATCGTTTAATCTTCAGTTTCGTCGCGGGATGGCTGGCACTTTGCCAAGCCAGGTCCGCGGGGGCGCAAGGCGCTCCGCCCGCTCCGGAAACACCTCCAGCTCCCGCGCCGCCCGCTCCTGCCGAGCAGCCGAAGCCAGCGCCCGCAGAGGCCCCGGCCCCGAAAAAGCCGGGAGCCAATTTACCCGGCGCGTTGGGGCCCGGCAAGCGCGCTCGCCCTGCGCAGACGGTCCCCGCCAGGGAGCCGCCGGGCGCGGCGCCTGCGCCGCCGACCACTATGGACAAGATCGCGCAGGCGACCGACATCGAATACAAGCCCATGCCGCCCGGACAGAAGGTCAAGTTCAATCTTCAAGACGCCGACCTCGCCGAGCTCGTCAATCACATCAGCGGGATGACCGGCAAACGTTTCATTTACGGCGCCAAGGTGCGTCAAATAAAAGCTACCGTAGTCTCGCCGGAGCCGGTCACTCTGGAGGAGGCGTATCAGGCTTTTCTATCGATTCTCGAGGCCAACGGCATGACCGTCGTCCCGCACGGGCGCTTTTTGAAAATTGTCGATAGCGGTGGCGTAGTGAGCAAGGCGACACCGGTGGTTCCCCGCGGAGAGCCGGTGCCCGACACGGACCGCTTCATTACTCGACTGTATCGAGTGCAAAACATTACCGCAGACGAGGCGTCCACCCTGCTGGGCAAGTTCAAAAGCAAGGATGGCGATATCTCGGTGTACGGGCCGGGTCAGCTGCTCATCATCACCGACACCGGCGCTCAGGTGCGTCGCATGATGCGCATCATCGAGGAAATCGACGTCGGCGCGAGTGAAGGCGGAGGCGGCGGAGGCGGGCAACACATGTGGCTCGAGCAAGTGCGTCACGGAACGGCCAGCGATATGGCCAAACGCATCAACGATCTGTTCGAGGTCGGTCAGCCCGGGCAAGCCGGCGCCGGCGGCGCTGGGCTCAGCAAAGTGGTGGCCGACGACCAGACCAATTCGCTCATAGTGGTGGGCAACGAAGATTCTTATAAGAAGCTGCTCGAATTGATGAAACGGCTGGATACCCAGCCGGCGGAGTCGAGCCGAGCGCGAGTCCTTCCGCTACAAAACGCCCAAGCCGACCAGCTTGCCGCAACGCTCACGCAAATGCTTCAAAAGGGTCAGGGACAGCCGGGCGCCCAGGGCATGTTCGAAGGGGACATCAAAGTCATTCCGGACCCCGCAACCAACTCGCTGGTCATCAGCTCTTCGGGTCGCGACTATGCGACGCTTCGCCTGGTTGTGGACAAGCTCGACTTACCTCGTCGGCAGGTATTCATCGAGGCGGTGATCATGGATCTGTCGGTTTCCGACCGACTCGATATCGGCACGTCCTTTCACGGAGGCGGCCGAGCAAATCTCGGCGGCGGGGGCGACTCGCTGATTCTGGGCGGCTTCAACGCCAGCAAATCGGTAACCTTCCCGGATCTGAGTGCTTTGCAGGGACTGGCCGCCGGCATTCGCGGCCCCGACATTCCCAACACTCAAGGGCTGCTGCCCACCGGTCTGAGCATCCCGGCGTTTGGAATCGTGATCCAAGCTCTGGCGACCAGCGGAAAATCCAACATCTTGGCCACCCCGCACATCGT
>DASXTY010000031.1:0-4324 GCA_036505155.1 Polyangiaceae bacterium
GGCTCGGGTTGAGTTGTGGTGCGGAAACCGAAACGTCCCCGAACTCCGGCAGCGGCGGCGCGCCGGGTGGCTCTGGGGGTTCCGGTATCGGGGGTCAGCTCGCGGGCACCGGCGGCGGGGGAGGGCTGCCGGTCGTGGGCGGCGCCGGGGGAATCGGCAATGCGGACGCCTCCGGACCCGTGGACTCCGGCGCGGACGCCGCTGTCCTTCCGCCATTCGATGCCTCCGGAGCGACGATCCAGGATCTCTGCAACCGCAGCTGCACGGTGGCCAAGCTCCAGTGTCCCCGGCTGGACCAGGATCTTTGCGTGAGGGACTGCGTGACTTTTACCAGTGTCGCGCCGGCGTGCGAGGCCGCCGCGAGGACCCGCTGGGAGTGCGCCGCTGCGATGCCGTCCAGCGCCTGGTCCTGCTGGGGACAGTTCACAGCGCTCCAGCCGGACCAATGCGTTCCGCAAGCGACCGCGTTCCAGCAATGCGTCCTAAGCGCGCTCGCTCCGTCCTCGGGGAGCATAGCGGAGCTTTGCTTGCTCAAGTGCGTGAAGATGCATGTCCAGTGCCCGGGGGTATTTCTCGAGAACTGCGCGGGCGGCTGCGTCAGCGGCGACTCTCTCCCTCGCTGTTTGAGTCAGGCGCTTGCTGCGGAGCGCTGCTATGCGAGTCAGCCGTCCAGCGACTTCATATGCGACTCCACGCACTGGGCGAGTCTACCTCCTGGGGTCTGTAAGACGGAAACGGACGCTTTCTATGCCTGCATACTCAACAAATAACATCACCGGCACCGTGAGCAGTGCAGAAGTCGAGCGCGTTTACAGGCACATCACGGGCGCTGAGCGCGTAGCGCATCGCTCGCCCGCAAGGCTGGAGCCACTCCAGCGCCGGGTGCGTTCGCTTCTGCTCGAGGAGCTGGCGCATTACCGGCGGACGCGGCGCTTTCCGAAAAATCGAGACTTTCGGCACGCTCGCGTTCCGTACTTCGTGGACGAGCAAGGCGCGCGCTGCGCGATGGCGCATCTGCTCGAGATCGGCGGGCAGTTCGAGCTCGTGCGTAAGATCTCGAACGAGCGCAACCACGCGCGCGTGCGCGAGCTCGGTAACGAAAAGGACCTGGTGGTCTGGCTTGCGGCGGCTGGCATCTCGGTGGAGGAGGCAGCGCGAATCCAGCCCAGCTATTGTTGGCAGACGCCGGCCTGGCTGTGTTTTTGTTCCGAGTACCCCAGAAACCCCGCTCTCGGTGCGGCCGAAGGTGTCGTGGTTCAGACGGGCAATGTCTCGGCGGGCTATCAGGATGGGGTCGTGCGGGTGGACCGCATGCTGGCGGGCGACCCTGGAGAGCTGGTCGTCGGGCAGGAACACGTTGCCGAAGTCAAATTCGCTCCGGGGACGACGGGGTTGGTAGAATTTCGGCCGACTGCGGTGAGCAGAGTTCAGTATCGGGCGAGCTTCGAAATCAAGGTCCCCGAAAAAACGGTGACATGCGCAGACCCGTACGCAGACCCGTGGGTCGGCGACTTTGCTCAGAGCCACCCTGTGCCCGCCGAGATTCTGGCCCAGGCGGTGGCTGCGCCGGATTCGAAAAGCTGCGGGGCGGTGCTCGGCACCCTCGATCCGGACTGGAACCCACCGTGTCCAACCTACGAGCTAGGGAACGGTGGCTGTCACCTGGCAACCCATGCCCCGGGCGCGGTGCCCGCGCTCACAACGAGCGCGATTCTGTTCGCGATTCTGAGTTACCGAGTTAGGCGCCGCTCGGCCCAGCGCCGCGCTTGATGGGCGTACGATCACGCCATGGTTGCCAGCGGCCGGCCGGCTGCCGAAGAGCGGTGTGGTCAGCTTTCAAGATGCTCGCGGTCTGCTGCTCGTTGGCGGAATCCGGTTTCTTTATCGCTTTGCCCGCGACGGGTTCCCCCGCCAAGGGCTCGGAACCGAACAAGGCGGCCGAGGCTTCGAAAGCGACGGATTCATCCGGCTCCGATCTATTCTGGAGCAAGCGCACGCGCTGGCAGTTGAACGGTCTCATCGTCGGCGCTTCGTTCGGAAGCATCGACGTCGAGAAGGCCACTCGCACGACGGGGCCCAGCGCCGGGAGCTTATGGGGGCTCAATGTTACCTTGCTATATGCCGAGTACTCGAACGTCGGTCTCGAGCTCCTTGGGCTCGAATACATGGTCAACGGGGCAGAGCGCCCCGACGACGTGACTTATGGGGGAATCATGATCGCCGGGGTCCGCTATATATTGCGCCCCAGCGACGTTCTCGCACCATTCTTGGGCGCTAGGCTGACGTATTCCTCGCTCCAACTGCTGACCGCCAACTGCATGTTGTCCTGTGCTTACCAATCCCGTCACCCTTTTGCGCTGGCTGGGCTTCGTGTCGAAACTATCGTGCCGATCGATCTGACCCTGCAGTACGCACCCGGTATCCCCATGTTCGGGGTCCAGCTTTCACTTCACTGGATTGGTGTGGGTCGCCGTCCCCCGCGCGAGGAAAATCGTGAGTTATGGTGAGGTCGCCCGCTCGCGATAGGAGCTGCTCATCGTGACGTCGGCCATCGTCTCCTTAGCTTAGAGAGTTCGGCGAGCGCGACGCCGGTACCGCAAACTCGTGATGCTAGAAAAACAACGCTGACATTCCTCCACGCTTCAAATCGTTCCGTTATTCCTTCGCGCGCCCTAAGATGGGGCCATGCGGCCAGGTTCTCCGCGCGAAGGTCCCGCAGCTCGTCTCGCGCGCTGGTTTGCCACGGCAAGCTTGATACTGGTTCTTTTGCCGTTGCGCGCGGCTTTCGCTCAGGGCAAAAACCAAGTGAGCGTCGCCGTCGCCGGAGAGGCGTCCGAAACCGAAGCACTTCGGTTGGCGTTGACCGACTTGGTCGGTTCGCTGGGCGTACAGCTCGAGATGGGCACCGTGGCTTCCATCGAACCGCGCGTCGTGCTGTTTCCGCAGCCGAGTGACGACCCTCCGCTCGCGCGCGTCTGGATCGACCTTACGCCGAGCAACCGGGCCATCGTCTACTTGGTGGACAGACCGTGGGAACGCGTGCTGGTGCGCTTTGTCCCTCGCCAACCCGGAAAACAGCAACTTTTGACCGAGCAAGTTGCCCAAATCGTGGCTCTGGCCGTCGAGGGTCTCTTGGCAGGCGGCACCATCGGCATTTCTCGCGCCGCCGCCAGGCGTGAGCTCCTGGGCTCAGAAACGCCTACTCAAAAGCCGAATCCGACGCCCCAAAAACCGCCCGTACCAGCCGAGCCGCGAAAGTCGCGGGTCATTGCGGACCAAAAGAAAGCCCAGAACTCCGTAAGATGGTTCTTAGGCGTCTTCTACGCGGGGGAGCTTTACGCAAATCGCTACCCATTCGCACACGGACCTGGCGTTTGGGTTGCGCTTGACGGCGAAGGAGGAACACCCCGCCCCAGCGCTCTGGGATTAGCCGCCCTCGGGGCAGTCCAATACCGACACATCAGTATCGATGCGCAGCCGGTCGGCGCCGAGTTCGACATTTTTTCCGCGCGGGTCTCGTTTGGCGCGTGGATGGCGCTGTCGCCCAAGCTCCGCGCTCTGTTCGCCGCCGGCGGAGGAGTGGATCTCAGCGGCTTGCGGCCCACCGGCAATCGAACAACGACCCTCGAGAAAAATCGTTGGCTCGCCTACCCGGTGGCGCGCGCCCTGGCCGGCGCTCGTTATTCCGTTGCTCGAGACCTCGCGCTCGCCGGATTTTTGAGCCTGGATCTCTTGCTTTTCCACTCGCGCTTCGTGTATGAACAGAACGGCACGCGGTTCACCGCTCTCGAGCCGTGGCGCGCACGGCCCGGACTCGAGCTCGGCATTTTGTTCCCGTAGCCGGTTGAGCGGCCTTGCTCGACGGCCGCCGCCACGGCTAGTCTCACTCGTCAGGAGCCGACATGGAACTCAAGCTGATTCGACATTTGTGGGGAGTGTACGACCCCTGGGAAAAAGTATTTCCGCAATTCAAAGAGCTCGGATATTCCGGCGTCGAAATCGCCTTGTTCGAGCCGGAGCGAGGACCGGCGCTCAGGAAGCAACTCAGCGAGGTGGGACTGGACCTCGTCATCATGGCCTTTACCGGTGGCTCGAACGCCGACGAGCATTTGCGTTCGCTCGAAGAGCAGGTCGAGCAGCACCTTCGGCTTGCCCCGCTGTTCATCAACGCTCACAGCGGTTCCGATGGCTGGAATCAGGACCAAGCGAAGCGCTTTTACGAAGGCGCGCTCAAGATCGAAAGCCGAGCCGGAGTGCCGATCGCTCACGAGACGCACCGCGGAAGAGTGTTCTTCAATCCGTGGGTAACCCGCGATATTATCCA
>DASXTY010000032.1:0-3388 GCA_036505155.1 Polyangiaceae bacterium
GCACCTTCTTTGCGTCTTTCCCCCGGGGACGCACTCCCCTCAGGGATGCTTTCATTCTAGATTCAGGATGCTGGACGTCGATCGATCCAAAAAACCACCACTGGGTTCTGCAACGATACTGGAACCCGCGTCGAACAGAGCTCCCTGCGCCCTCTTCCCGTTCAGCCGGTGAGCATGCTGAAGAGCTGCGAGCAATCTTGATTGGGCGATTGCGCACCGACTTGGATCCGCACGGCGCGAACCTCCTCACCCTGAGCGGCGGCGTTGACTCCTCTTCTCTCGCCGCGTTGGCAGCGGGGCCCGTAGGCCTGTCCTTTTCTGCGCTTTCCTTTCTCCCGGCGGAAGAACGGGCTTTCCGTCACGACCTTTCGTTTCTCGAGCCTTTGAGCCAACGCTTCGCCTTCGCTCGCCACGACGTGCGCCTCCAACCGGATCGCGCGCTGGCGATGCGGGATCTGATTCCACCGGTGGTTTTTCCGGTAACCCACCCCCCGTTGTGCATCTTGTCCGAGCTGTGCAAGAAGTCCCCGACTTTGGTGCTTTTCGGCGGCGAGTTCGCCGACAATTTCTGCGGATCCAAGCTCACGCTGGGCGATTGGGCACGCCACGCGTCCGCGCTCCGTCTTTTGCTTGCACCGCGGGAAATCCCCTGGGGATTCACCGGCGCGCGCACCTGGGTCGGTCATCGCGTGCGCCGCATCGCCGGCCGCGTTCACCTGCCGTACCCGCCCGGGCTACCCGACTTTTTCACACCGGACCTACAAGCAGAGTACTCGGAGTGGCGACTCCAGCAGGAGCGGACGCTTCTACGCGACCGGCTACCGCGACCGGAGCTCGCGCTGGGACTAAAATGCTGCGGTTCAATCGCGATGAACTGGGAAGTCAGCAGCTTTCTCGGCGTGCGGCGCGCGTATCCGTTCTTCAACCGTGAGATGTTGGAGCTCGCCTTCCGGTTGCATCCGAGCGAGCTCCTCGGTCCGGGAGTAAAGAAAATCCTGCGCCGGGCGCTGAGCGGCGACGTGCCCGCGCGGAATCTGAACCGCCAGGACAAGGGGCTTGCCTCGCCCGAGCGGTTGAAGGCTCGGATGGCCTGGAAAGCGCCCCTGCCTCATTCCCTAGAACCGCTGTTTAAACCGGTCTTTTGGCGACAGCCCCCGCGTGAGCTCGAGTATTTGGACGCATTGCGCCTGAAGCAGCTCGTGAATATAGTCCGAGCGATTGACATCCAAACCAAGAGCGGCGCCCATGCGCTTGGTCACTCGCCTTAATTGGGAATTCGACCCGTGAGTTCGAAGCAGCCGGATCAAAAGGTCGAGCCACCCCAGGCCGGTCAGAAAGAGCCGTACCAGCCCCCGGAGCTTATAGAGTACGGGCGCGTGTCGGAGGTCACTGGCTTCGCTACCGGAGGCATTCCCGACGATACCGCCGAAGGGTCTCGTTGAGTTGAAGTAGGCCTTCGTGTAGTTGCGCCCGCCCCCGTGACACCGCTGCTCGCAATGCTATCGCCTAGCCCCCGGCCAGCTTAGCGACCTCCGCCGCAAAGTCGGCGCCCGCCGAGTCGATGCCTTCCCCGCGCTGATAACGCACGAAGTCCACCAAATGCACGCTGGTGCCGAGCTTTGCGCTTAGCTCGGTGACAAGTTTCCCCACGGTTTTCTCGGTTTCCAGCACGCTCTGCTGCTCGAGCAGGCACACCTCCTTGAGCCATTTGGCCAGCTTTCCCTCCACGATCTTGGCGCGAACTTTCTCCGGCTTGCCCTCTTCGGCGAGTTGCGCATCGAAGATTTCGCTCTGCTTGCGCTTGTCTTCGGCGGGCACGTCCTCGGCGCCCAAATAGCGGGGATCCATGGCCGTAATTTGCATGGCCACATCATCTGCGAACTTGTCGAGCTCGGGAGTCGCCGCTGCTTCCTCAGTTCCGGTGCTCAGCGAAACCAACGCGCCGACTTTGCCTCCCATGTGCACGTACGCATGCACCCGTCCCGACCCCTCGACGCTCAAGCGTGACCAGCGCCGCACGGTGATATTTTCACCGAGCTTGGCGACCAGAGCTTGACGGGTTTGCTCGACGGTGCCCGATCCGCCCGGATAGGCCTCGGCGCCCAAGTCGGCACCGGGGCTCGCCTTTGATTTCGAGGCAACCTCCGTCACCCGCGCGGCGAAGCTCAAAAAATCCTCATTGCGCGCAGCAAAATCGGTCTGAATGTTGACCTCGACCAGCACGCCGCTTTTCGAGTCATCGCTCACGCGCGCCACCACCACCCCTTCGGTGGTCACCGCTCCGGCGCGTTTTGCACTCTTCGCGAGGCCGCGCTTCAAAATGACCTCGACCGCCTTTTCCATGTCTCCCCCAGCTTCCACGAGCGCCGACCGGCAATCGTTGAGCCCGGCCTGCGTGCGCTCCCGGAGCTCCTTTACCTGCTGCATGTTCACTTTTTCCATCTTTTTCGTCACCGCTCCTGGTCGCTCTGCCGGGACCGAGCCGGTTGGTAAATGACCGAGGCTTCGGGTCTCCCCGGCACTTCCGACCGTTCGCGCGCCTGCACCTGCTCGCGCCGGCGCGCCATGCCGAAGATACACGCGTCGGCAACCGCACCGGTAATGAGGCGAATGGACCGAATGGCGTCATCATTCCCAGGAACTACGTAATCGATGAGATCCGGATCGCAATTGGTGTCGGTAATGGCGACGATGGGAATGTGCAGACGTCGAGCTTCGCGAACCGCGATCTGCTCCTGCATGGGATCCACGACGAACACGCCCTGAGGCAACGTCCCCATCCCTTTCAAGCCTCCGAGGTATTTCTCCAGCCGAGCGCGCTCCTTTTCCAGCTGAACGGTTTCCTTCTTGGGAAGCTGCTCGTAGGTGCCGTCTTCGCGCATGCGTTCCAGCGTGCGCAGGCGGTCGAGACCGCCCTTGATGGTGCGAAAGTTGGTCAGCGTGCCGCCCAGCCATCGATTGGTGACGAAATACATGCCGGAGCGTTGCGCTTCTTCACGGATTATGTCCTGTGCCTGGCGTTTGGTTCCGACGAAAAGAACCGAACCTCCGCGGCTCACCGACTCGAGCACGAAGTCAAACGCGCGCTTGAACAGCCGCGCGGTGCGGTCGAGGTCGAGAATATGAATCCCCTTTCGCGCAGCGTAGATGTACGGGCGCATTTTGGGATTCCACCGCTTGGTCTGATGTCCAAAATGGACACCGGCCTCGAATAGCTCCCTCACCGGGAGCGGGTTCGCCGGATCTCGCGGCGCGCGATCAGTTTGGCGAATGCTTCCGAGCTCAACGCGGTCCGGTGGTTGCGAGACACCTTCGGCGTCAGCAACAACGGCCTCCTCGGCAGACTCCTCCCCTTCTACTGATTCGATCACTGGCGCTCCTCCTTTCG
>DASXTY010000033.1:0-6052 GCA_036505155.1 Polyangiaceae bacterium
CCTCTCCTTTTGTAAGGACAAGCTCTGCCGGGTCGAGATTTTCAAAATCCCAGAGGTTGGAGACGATGAGGCGGACGTTAAGCGCGCGTACGAGGCATCAAAGCTGTCCTCGTAGAGATCTATGGTCATTCCAATGAGGTCAAGGAACGGCCCGCGAAGTGTCGCAGACTCTTGGACTGCATCCTCAGCGGCAAGGCAACCATCGAAGACTCCTGGCAATGGAAGACCGGCCACCAGGTCTTGCTTCGCATGCGAGAAAGAAAGACGCTGCTGGTCATTTCGCTCGAATATCGGGCTCCGCTGGGGCTGTTCGCACCTCTGTGACCCCGGTCCCACCGTGGCGTGGCACTAAAGCAGATTCGCCGCTTCTGGTGTGGGTGAGGTCGGCTGAAACATTCCAGTGCCGTTCGGGTAGCGCCCCCAAGTTTGGCCGTCCACCAACGTGCCCGGGTAGGTCGTGCTATCCAGGATCCTGTAGCTCGGATCTTCGAAGAGCGCCGATTCGCCGGTTTGAGCGATGCCCCAGGTATCGTGAAAACACGGGTTCGACGTGAAGCAGGTGAAACCACCTCCGGCGGTCGGTTGCCCGAGAAGCACCAGAAGATAAGCGCCCTCCGCCAGCATCGTGTTGGGCGGGAACGTGAAGAAGTTTCCTCCGTCGGACACTTTGTAACCATCGAGGGTCATCAAACCCGGGCCACGATTGTAGAGCTCGATGAAGTCATCGCCCGCTCCTTGGCCTTTGACTTCGTTGAGCACGACCACGGGGCCCGGCGCACCGCCGCCACTACCGCCGCTGCCGCCGTTCGCGCTACCACCGACGCCTCCTCCCAAGCCGGCGGTACCGCCGCTCACCGTACCAGCAGCTCCGGTCGAGCCACCGGACCCAAACGCGCCGCCCGCGCCCGCAACGACTCCACCGCCGCCGGTTGACGGCGATCCCCCGTTGGCGGGCCCGCCACCGCTCGAGGCGCCGCCCGATGGAACCATACCCGCTCCAGTGCCTCCAGAGTTGAAGGTCCCACTGGCTCCGCCGCTTTGGCCGCCGCCGTTCTGGCTCCCGCCTTGTTCAGCCGGTCGTTCCCTGAGGCCATCGAAGTCGGCGCCAACGATCTGACTGCACGCAAGCGAGGCGGTCGACAGGAAAACTGCGACACGGATAGACCCAGTGCTCATTGAAATCGACTCGCAACGCTCAACATGAACCGCCCCCTCTGCGCCTCGGCCTGGAGGCGCGGACCCTCTTTCTTGTCGGGCGCGGACAAAATCAGATACGTGCCGATACCCACGCCTGCGGCTCCGATCGAAAACGCAATCGTGCTCACCATCGACATCCTGCGGCCATTTTCGCCCGCGCGAACTCCCTCGGGGGAACAGAGCTTATCTTTGCACTCCGCTTCGACGGTGCTTTTACTCGATAGCACCAGTGCTCCCGTCACTAAGCTGGTGACGATCCCCGCAACGCCAGCTCCACCGATCACGTAACCCCAGGTGCGTTGGGAATTGGATCCCTGGTCACCGGTCATTCGAACCGCGGACCCAGTCTTTGCGCCGGATGTCCGAGCTGGCTCAACCGGCTCTATCGCTTCGGGCTCCCCAGGCTGAAGCACCAACTCTTTTTTTTCGCCCTCTTTGATCTCGAAGGTCACTTTCCGATCGGAGCGGCCAAGCACTCGCACCACCACCTCGTGCGATCCGGGATCGATGGGCAACGCGATTCCAAGGCTTGCAGTTCCGAGGACCACGCCATCGTAGAGCACGGTGGCGGTTTTGACTCCCGGAGCCAATCCCAGCGTTAGCCTGGGCAATTTGGGTTCCAGAGCGCGCATGCGTTGATCGCTGATTTTGGCGCGTTCGTCGCCGAGAGGGAGCCTATCTTTCACTTCCGCATAACGGCGCCAGGCGCTGGCCACCTGACCCAGCTGCTCATGGCAATACGCCAGATTGAACGCCGTCCCCACCGCAGGTTCCAGACGGTTGCTCTCCTCGAAGCGGGCGCACGCGGTGGCGTAGTCGCCCTTGGTTGCAGCCTCGCGGCCAGCCCGGAATAAAGCGTCGGCCGCAGCATCCCCAGCCAGTGCTTGTTGCGCCGTCATCAGGAGCGCTAAGGCGACGGCGCCAGTGAGCCGGATCATTTTATGACGAGGTTTCTTTGAAGCGAAACACCCGAATCGTATCAGAAACGTCGGTCGAAAGGGTTCGAATCATTCGACGCGGGCTTTTCAGAGGTCCTTATCGCTTTCGGCGCGCGACTCTTTTTGGTCCCAGCATCCGCCCCGGAGCTTGCCTGGTTCTGCGCGGGCGAAGCGGCCACTTCTCCCGACGCGCTGGGCGCATCAGGCGACACCGGGAAAGGATGGGCTGAAGGACTCACTTCCGGGCTCGAGGTGAGTTGGCCGGCATTTACCGACGGCGTGGGTTGGCCCTCTTGTTTGACTCGAGTCCGCCCGAGACCGAACAGCAAACTCACCATCCCCGCTACTACCACCGCAGCGGATAGGGAAACTCCGATGACAAACATCCTGGAGCGCGGCCGCGTTGCCAAGGCTAACTCGCCCGGTGGCCCCGTCACACCGCTCACCGATGTAACCGGGCGCGCCGAGACACCAGGAAACGCTTCCGCCGCGGCCAAGGTGGCGTCCACCTCCGAAACCTGCGACGCGGAGGGTATGCGCCCCATTGCCGGCACCGGAACGCTCAGAGTTTCCGGCGCGCCGACGTTCTGCATTGCTTGACGCACCGCTTGCTGCATGGTGCGCGCGTCGGTCCAGCGATTTGCCTTATCGTACGCCAGGGCCCGATCGATGATGGCGGCGACGTTGTGCGGGACGTCCGGCGCGACCAGTGAGACCGGTGGCGCGGGGCTGCTCGCCGCGAGGATGAGCTGCTCTTGAACCGTTTCTGCCTCGTGGACCGCGCGTCCGGACAGCAGTGTGAACATCGACGCTCCGACCGCCCATAGGTCCGAGCGCCCATCGACTTCGCTCCAGCGCGCACGCGCCTGCTCCGGTGGCATGAACGAGGGCGTGCCCATGAAGGTACCCACGCTGGTACCGCCGCTCGAACCGATCGGCTCGGCAAGCCGGGCGATTCCGAAATCCAGCACTTTGACTTGTCCCTGATGGGTCAGGAACACATTCTCGGGCTTGATATCGCGATGCACGATGTTTTTGGCGTGGGCCGCGACCAGCACGTCCAAAAGCTGATCGGCCAGCAACAGCACCTCGGACACCGGAAGGTGCCCACCGTGACGATCGCGCCGGTCTTCCAGTGATTCGCCGTCCAAGAGCTCCATCACCAAAAAAGCCGCGCCGTCATCGGTCACTCCGTCGTCGTGAACCCGTACCGCGCCCGGGTGCTCCACCGTGTTTCCCACATATCCTTCGCGCAAGAACCGCACGCGGATGACTTCGTTGACCGATTGCTCCGGATGCAGCATCTTGATTGCGACGCGGTTTTGGTTTCGGTGCGTCGCCGCATACACGGTCGCCATGCCGCCGATTCCCAAGACCCGATCCAGGTGCCACTTTCCGCCCACGGTGAGCCCGATTCGCGCCTGCGCCCGGCGCACAACATCACTGGCAACGATCATTCGCGGAAAGCATAGCTCAATTCAGCGCTGCCATCCGGAGAGCGTCCATTAGCTGGTCGGCGCCTCTTTGGACGATGCGGACGGCGGTGGCGGGGGCAAAGACTGGCCGACACCGAGCCCGGTGACTCCACCCGAGATGATGAAGGTCATCAAATCGCCGCTCGGGACGTTGACGGGTTGGACCAAGCGGCTGGGAACCAAGATCAGGTTTCCGGCGAAGTTATAAGCGGTGGGCAAGTAGACCGCGACGTAACCCTGAGCATCCAGCGCCCCCAAGTGATCGCGCGTTATGAAGCCGAGTAGCTTTATCGGGCTGGTCTCGGAAATGGTTACCGCCACCGGGCGATCGAAGCGGCGGCGGTCGCCAACGAAGGCGTCGAGCAGGTCCTTTACGGAATTGTAGACAAGCTTCACCAACGGCAGACGCTGAAACACTCGCTCGGTGATCTCGAGCGCCGATTTTCCCACCACATTCGAGGTGAGCATGCCCACCAAGATCACCAGGAGCATTGCGATCAAGAATCCCAGCCCCGGGATCTTCAGCGGAATAATGCTGGGAATAATACCGTCGATGAAGGTGAAGATTTTAACCAGCACGAACACAGTGGCCGCAAGTGGCGCGAGCACCAGGGCGCCGCGCACGAAATATCCGATCAGCTTTTTCATTCCCATGGGGCCAGGCTACGACCGCTCGGGGCTCGATTCCAGCTCGCCGCAGCCGCAGCCGGATCCACCGCGGGTCAGGGCTCCGGAATTTTCAAGTTGAGCAGCCCAATGGCATTTTTTGCATAGATCTTCGCCAACACCTCGCGGGGCAAGTGGATGCCGCTGATCTTCCAGCCGCCCTGGATGGGAGTCGGATGCTCGAAGTCTCGGTCGGCGGTTTCGAAATACCGGCGCGTGGCGAAAAAGAAGAGTTGCTCCTCGCGCGGCGTCGATGGCTCGGGCCCCTCCGAACCGAGGATAAGAGGGGTGCCCTCAGGGCCGATGCCCAGGTCCGAGCCGTAGAGGATGCGATCCTGGAACTCGATGAAGAAGCGCTGCATCGATTCCGGCGAGTGACGCCCCATTTCCGGAATGCGGGCCGCGGTGTCGATGTACAGATTCGGGTAACGCCGGAGCCATCCCGCCACGCGGTCCGGCTCCTCGGCGTCGTTTCCGAAATGCACCGAGATAAACTTGGTTTTGGGATGGCGGGCGATGCGGCGCTCGAGCTGCGCCAGGATTTCGTGAAAACTTGGAACGGCTTCTCCGTAAAGCGCCCAGTCCGGGTGTGCCTGGAGTTCCGCGAAACGTTCATTCGAAGCGTCCACTCGGCTCCAGAACGCTTTCGGATCGCCGGAGTGGATCGCAACCGGCATATTCAGCTCACCTGCGGCTTCGAAAACCGGATCGAGCTCGGGGTCATCGACCGGGATCAGACGGCCGCCCGGTCCGCGCAATCGAAGCCCAAGCGCCTTGGTTATTTTGAGCCCCCGCGCGCCCATGCGGTGGCCGACCCGAACCATTTCCGCCATGCGCCGCCCGTAACCCGGTTCCTCCGCTTGCTCATAGGCCAAGCCTACGAACACGGTGATTCTGCCGCCCGACGCCGCGTGCAGTTGCTCTGGAAGCTGTCCCAGGGGGTGGCCGCCCGAGAGGTTCACCACATGGTCGAACCCGTATTTTTCCATGAGCTGTTTCAAACGGCCTGCCGCCGAAGGCGCCATATGCACATGCACATCCACCACCCGAAGCCGGCCGCTTCCTCCGTCGGTTCTTGCGCCGGAAGAGGAGGTCGCGCTCGAAGCGCCCGCACCGCGCTTGGTTTCTTGAGCCCGCTGCTTGGTGCAGCCAAAGGCAAAAGACGCTGCGAAGGTGAGCGTTGCGCACACTCCGGCGATGCGAAAGTAGGAAAACATCGAATCGAGGCTAACCGCCTCGAGGATAGCTTCCCAACACTTTGACCATCGGGCAGTTTTCTTCCAGCCGGGTCAAAGCTCGCGACACCGCCGCGTCAGACCGATGCCCCTCTAGATCCGTAAAGAACACGTATTCCCAAAGGCGCTCTCTCTGGGGGCGAGACTCGATGCGGGTCAAGTTGATCCCTTCGGCGTCGAAAATCTCGAGCGCGCGCTTCAGCGCGCCCTGCACGTGGGGTGTCGAGAACGCCATGCTGGTCTTGTCACGGCCGGTCGGGGGCGAATCCGATGTAGCCAGCACGACGAAGCGGGTCGCGTTGAGCGGATGATCCTGTATGCCTTCCCGAATCACGGTGAGTCCGTGGAGCTCGGCGGCTAAGCGGCTCGCCACCGCCGCGGCGGCATCGTCCGCGGCGGCATCGCGGGCGGCAGCGCTGGTCGACGGCGATGCGATGAGCTGCGCTTGCGCCAAATTGGCGGCGAGCCAGGCTCGACATTGAGCTAGGGCTTGGGGATGGGAATATACGCGCTCGATTCGCCCGAGCTCTGAATGTTGGCC
>DASXTY010000034.1:0-10560 GCA_036505155.1 Polyangiaceae bacterium
AAACCCGACGCTACCGGTATTCCTCATCAGTCTCAAAGCCGGCGGCACAGGGCTCAACCTGACGGCTGCGGACACCGTCATCCACTTCGATCCCTGGTGGAATCCGGCGGTGGAAGATCAAGCAAGCGATCGCGCACACCGCATCGGACAAAAGAAGGTGGTCACCGTGTATCGCCTGATCGCCGCCGGAACCATCGAGGAAAAAATCCTTGAGCTAAAACAAAAGAAGAAGGAACTCATCGCGACCGTGCTGACCGAAGACGGCTCCGGAGCCAAAAAGCTCACGCGGGAGGATTTGGACGATCTTTTCAAAATAGACTGAGGTCACGGGGCGGCGCTCGCCGGCCAGAAGATCGCACTCTGGTGGCGTAGACGGGGTCGTATCATGTCCCCCGGTTTGAACTCGCCGGTGCGGTCGGTCGTGATGTGGAACTCGCTGCCCGCCCAGTGGACGAGCAACACGCGGGTCGCGCCTAGATCCACCACGATGTGGACACGGCCCTCGTGCGTACCGCCGGTGGGCTCGATATTTTCGGGGCGCACACCCAGCAACATTTCGTCGCCTCCGGCAACGCTTTCCGATTTCAGGATCGGGGTGCCATCCTGGGCGATCCACCAGCCATCGACTCGCCTGACCCGGATCCGATTGATCGCGGGCTGCCCAAGCTGCACCGCGGCTTCGAGCGAAGCCGGCGACTCGTAGATTTCTTTTGGGGTTCCCAGCTGCAAGATGCGTCCCCCGGAGAGCACTGCGATGCGATCGGCCATGGATAGCGCCTCGACTTGATCGTGAGTCACAAACACCATCGGAGTCCGTAGCGCGCGCCGAAGCTCCACCAGCTCCACGCGCAGCGCTTCGCGCAGCTTGGCATCCAGATTGCTGAGCGGTTCGTCCATGAGGAAGACCCTTGGGCACCGAACGATCGCGCGACCGATGGCCACCCGCTGCATTTCTCCGCCCGAGAGCCGCACCGCCTCGCGATCGAGATGGCCGGTGATCTTGAGCAAGTCCGCCGCCCACTCGACCCGGCTTCGAATTTCGTCCGGGGGCAAGTTGCGCCCCGGCGCCCGGAGCGGAAATTCCAGGTTTTTGCGGACGGTCCAGCGCGGGTAAAGAGAGAAGTTTTGAAACACCAGCGCCACGTCACGGGCAGACGGCGTGGCGTGCGTGACATCGTCGCCGCCCATCACCACCCTCCCGGTGTCCGGCGCTTGGAGCCCGGCGATGATACGCAGCAGGGTGGTCTTGCCCGCGCCGGTTGGTCCAAGCACGACCAAGAGCTCATCTTCCCGCACTTCCAGGGTGACATGGCTCAGCGCCTGGATGGTTCCAAAGCGCTGGGATAGGTCGCAGACCTGGAGAGACGACCGCGCGCTCGCAATATCCGCCATCAGAGTCTCATCCCGGTGACGGTGTCGAACAGGCTAATGCGCGAGGGATCCAGCGAGAATCGGACCAAGGATCCCGCTGGGTGTCCGGGCGCCGCCGCGCTCCGCATGATGATGCGCCCGAAGTCAGCTTGGATGTGGGTGTTGCGCGCGCTGCCCAGGTATTCGTCGAGGGTCACGCGCCCCGCCAAGGCGCCGGCCGGATCTTCACGCACGTGCTCGCTGCGAATGCCCAATGTCGCGCGGCCAGGCTGGTGCGATGGGGGCAGCGCTACTTCGAGGTTGCCGCGCTCGGAAACGAATCGGGTCCGCCCTTCGCTCTGTATCACCTCACCCGCGATACAGTTCATGCTCGGACTCCCCACGAAACTAGCTACAAACAGATCGCCAGGCCGGTCATATACCTCCGCCGGCGATCCCACCTGGCGAATCGTTCCTCCTTCCATGACCACGATCCGATCCGCCAGGCTCATCGCTTCTTCCTGATCGTGCGTCACGTAAAGAGTCGTGACCCTGAGCTCAATCTGTCGGCTACGAATGAACTCTCGCATAGAAACCCGCTCGCCGGCATCCAGAGTCCCGAGTGGCTCGTCCATGAGATACGCAGCCGGACGGCGCACCATCGCCCGCGCCAGCGATACCTTTTGCTGGTCGCCCCCGGAAAGCTGTCGCGGATACAGCTTTCGCTTGCGCTCCAGGCCGATGCGTTCGATGGCTGCGCTGACGCGTTGCTTAATTTCAGCCGAATCGAGCCCGGCAGCTTGCAGTGGGAAGGCGATGTTTTGCTCGACGTTCATATACAAATAAAGAGCGTAGAACTGGAACACCATCCCCACGTCGCGTTCGGAGGGACGGAGCCGCGTGACGTCGCGGCCGTCCATGACGACAGCTCCCGCAGTTGGAATCTCGAGCCCCGCGGTCATTCGGAGCGTCGTCGTTTTACCGCATCCCGAGGGCCCGAGCAGCACGATGAGCTCGCCGCGGCTTACGCTGAGGTCGATGCCTTGGACCGCACGGGTGCCGTCCGAAAAGGTCTTTTCGATTCGGCTCAAAGTGAGAAAGCTCATGTGGGTCCGTCAGATCCGTTGTCTCGGCGCACCTGCCGGTGCGACGTGAAGACATGCAGGATGGTGGCGGCGAGCGTCAGCCAAAGAGCAACGCGCAGGCGTCCCTCGGCCCAAAACGGCATCACGTACAATCCAAGCCCGACCACCAGGCCCCCGAGTGCCGCGCGATCCAGCCACTCGCCCAAAGCAGCGCCGCTACTGCTTGATGGTTCCAAAGGTGACTCCACGCAGCAAGTGCTTCCGTACCAAAACCGTAAACAGCGCAATGGGCGCCACGAACACCACCATCCCGGCGGCGATTTGCGGCCATGGCACGCCGGCGATGTTCCCCTGTAGGCCTGCAAAATATACGGGCACGGTGCGAGCCTCGTAATTATTTAGGGTCATCGCAAAGCCAAACTCGTTCCAAGCGGATATCAGACAAAAGACAGCCGTCACCGCCATCCCGGTCGAAGCCTGCGGTACGATCAGCTTGAAGAAGGCTTGCACCCGAGAATACCCATCGACCAACGCCGCTTCTTCGAACGCGCGGGGGATGTCGTCGATGAAGCCCTTCATCAGCCAAACCGAGAGCGAAAGATTGAAGCTCGTGTACAGCAAAACCAGCCCGATGTGAGTGTTCTCGAGCTCAAACTGCCGCCACATCATCAGCACCGGAACCACCACCGCCAGCGGTGGGAGAAAACGAGTCGAGAGGATGAAAAACAGCCAGTCCCGCGCGCCTCGGATGCGAAACCGCGAGAACCCATAAGCGCACGCCGTGCCCAGAACCACGGTGAAGAACGTGCTCGAGAGCCCGACTATCGCGCTGCTCAACAAGTAGTGATAGAAACTCTCGGTCCCTCCGGCGACGGAAGCCGAGAGCTTCTGGTAACCATCGAGGTTCACTCGGAAGGCCGCGCCGTCTCCGGCGCAGTCGAAGCAGGGGACAAACTTGGCGGTGGGGCTGATGGTGTCCGGATACGTCTTGAGCGAGGTGAGCCCCAGCCAAATCAGCGGAAAGGTGGCGAGCAGGAAGTACGGAACTATGACCAGCAGCCGGAGCAGCTTCATGTTTCGAGCCTCCCCTGTTGCTTTTGCATGCGGTCGATGTAACGTACACAGAGCGTGGCTACCGCGATCACGCAAACCAAGCTGACGACGCTGTAGGCGGCGCCGAGACCGACCTTGTAGTCCCGAAAGGCAACCTGGTAGAGCCGTGCGCTCAGGGTCTGAGTGGCCATGTCGTTGGGCCCAGTCAGCGCCATCACCAGATCGAACTGCTTTAGGGCATCTGTAGCGCGCAACAGAACCGCCAGGCCCAGTAGCGGCGCGCACATGGGCAAGGTGATGCGGCGGAACACCAACCAGCGACCGGCGCGGTCGATCTCGGCAGCCTCGTAGAGGTAGCTGGGGATGGCGTTCAACCCTGCGAGCGAGATCAGCATCATGAACGGCGTCCACATCCAGATGTCGACCAGCAGGATGGACGCGAACTTGAGGTGCCGATCGGTGAGCCATTGCGGCTCGGGCAGCCACAAAAGAGCTAGCAGCTGATTGAGAACGCCGAATTGGCCGTTCAGGATGAGATTCCAGAACAAGGACAACACCACGGGACAAAGCATCATCGGAATCAGCAACATGGTCAGCAGCACCGGTCTTTTCGAGGTCTGGCCCCAAAGCGCCAAAGCCAAGACAAACCCGAGCACCAGCTGGATGGACACCGACACCAACACGAAAAGCGCGGTGGTGGTAATGGCAGCCGAAAAGCGCTCCTCAGTGAAGATCACGGTGTAGTTTGCGACGCCCACCGACCGAATTGGACCGCCGCTCAGGTCCGCATTGGTGAAGCTCAGATAAACGTCATAAACCAGCGGGAAGACATTCAAGCAGAGCAGCAGCAACAGCGCTGGTGCAATGAATCCAAGCCCCAAGAGTGGTTGAGACGCCCCTGAGGATATCGGGCTTCCGAGTGGCTCGCTTCGGGGTGGCTCGGTCAAGCGGGCTATTTTAGCTGGCTCAGGATCTTTTCGTGCTCGTTGGCCAGCGTCGAAAGCGCCTCTTTCGAGGATGCCTTGCCGTCGAGCGCCTCCCCGAGCCGCTGCACGCCCACAGCCAAGAGCTCGTTATACACGGGCACGTTCCAGAAGTCGACCAGAAGGTCCATCGATTGGGAGAAAGCCTGGTTATAAGGACTCGCTTTCTTGAATTCGTCGCTTTTCAGTATCTCGGCGTTTCCCGTGAACCCCCCGGGTTTCCGTACCCATTTCTTCTGGGTATCGGTTTTCAAGAACCACGCGATGAATTGTTTGGCCAGCTCCCGCTGAGCGGGCGTCACCTTGGTCGAGATGGAGAAACCCTGCCCGCCCAGGCTTGCAAAGCGGCGATCACCATTCTTCGGCATGGCGAAGAACCCCACCTTCGGGCCCATTCTCTTCACCAGATCGGGGTAGAAAGCAAAGTAGTTCATCACCATGGCGGTGCTGCCGTTGGTGAGCGGTTCGATCGCTTCGCCATAGCCCAGCCGGCTGCCATTCGGCGGTGAATACTTGAGCAGGCTTTTGAAGAAGTCGAGCCCTTTGACGGCATCCCCGCTGTCCAAGAACCCTTTAACCTTCATGGAGCTCCGGTCTCCCCAAGAGCCACCAAACGCATACAGCACCTGTTCGAAACCCATGATGAGCTCGTCGTAACTTCTGCCCGTTACCAGAACCACTCCGTATCGCTTTTTTTCCGGTCGAGTAAAAAACTCCGCGATCCGTTTCAAGTCCTCCCAGGTCTCAGGCGGAGCCAGCTCCTGGTCGTACTTCTTTTTGAACGCCTCCTTTTCGACCGGAGCTTCGAACCAATCCTTCCGATAGGCAAAGCCGACGGCATCGGTTTCACAGGGAGCAGCGAAATATTTGCCGCTGTCCGTCGGATATTCAGAAAGATATTTCACCGCCAGAGGATGCAGAGTCCTGAGATCGACGGCTTTGGGAAGCCAGTCGGAAAGATCCAAGTATAGGCCCTTGGTTGCGCCGCGGCCGAGCCACTGACTGTCGCCGACTACGACATCGAATGAAGTCTGCTTCTTCCCGAACTCGTTGAATACTTGATCTTGAAAGCTGGCCCAGGGGATCTGAAAAACCTTGATTTCGATGTGCTCCTTGGTCCCGTATTCGTTGGCGAGCTCCTGAAGTCCGTCCGCCGGAGCCCACTGCGCCCACCAAATCACTAGTTTCTGCCCTGATCGGGGTGCCGCGCTCTGTGCCGGCGCTTGCGCTTGGCCTCCGACCCCCGCCCCCTGACCTCGCTCCTGCTTACAACTCAAACCCAGAGCAAAGAAGAAACCTGCTAGACAGAAAATTCTTCCAATCGTGCTCACCATATGGCCCGCCTTTCGGCGTGCCGTAGCTCACTCCAATGGCAAGGGCGCGTCAAGGGCTCCGGTGGCGGCTGCGATGCTGGTTCTCCGTCATCCCCCCCGTTCGATGCGCACTACCGTGTTGTAATCCGGCACGCCTCCCAGGCGGTCCACCCGATCGGCGTCGATGAGCACGTTGCCTTCCGGAAAATGCACCTGCACGTTGCTCCGGGCAATGGGCGCGAGGAACACTCGACCGCTGTAGCGGCCGGCTTTGCTTACCAAGGAGACCGCGTCTCCGCGCGCGAGCCCGAGTGCGGCGGCGTCTTCGTTGTTCATGAAAATGGCGTCCCGGGCCGCACCGGTAAGCGGGTCGGTTTCCGCATACACCATGGAGTTGAATTGTTTGCCTCTGCGGGTGGAAAGGACGAACTCTCCGTCCCCCCGCTCCCGTGGGGGTAGCTCCACCGGCACGAAGTGCGCCTTGCCGTCCGGGGTGGAAAACTGCGCGTTTTCGCACAGTCGGGGTCCTCCGTATTGCACCGCGTCCCCGCTGCGCTTCAAGTGTTGAATCCCGGCGTAAAAGGGCACCACGCGGGCGATCTCCTCGCGGATCGCCTGGCCGGACTCGCAACCGAGCCGCTCGGCTCCCTGATTGTCTACCGCGCGCGCCAGGTCCAAAAAGATCCTCCATTCAGCTCGCGCTTCGCCCACCTGCCGCGGCAGCTCAGGCGAAAACAAGATACGCCGCTCGGTGGTGGTTTCTGTGCCGCCGCCGTCTTGCTCATAACGGGTTTTGGCCGGGAGCAAAATCACGGTGTCTTTGGGATCGACCAACATGTCGCTGGAAACGATGATGTCCTGGTACACGCGCAGGGGAACGTTGGAGAGGGCTGCCTGCACCCGTTCTGGTCGCGGTAAGGTGCGGGTAAACGCACCGCCAACGCAGTAGAGCAGGTCCAATTCCCCTCGCTCGGCGGCGGTCACCATCTCGGTGGCGCTGAGCCCGGGCTTCGACGGCACTTCGAACCCATAAAGCTCCGACAGAGCTCGGGCGCTCTCGGGTTCGATCTTCCGCCCAGCGGGGAACGCGGTCGCATACGCTCCCATTTCCGCGCCACCCTGTACGCCGGAGTGGCCTCTGATGGGCATGAGTCCGCAGCCAAGCCGGCCCACATATCCTTGCGAAAGCCCCAAATTGAGGATCATCTGCACCGCGTCGCCGCCGAACGCGTGTTGCGTGATGCCCATGCTCCAGATCAGCACGGCGCGGCGCGCATCCCGGATCATCTCGGCAAACTGGTGCATGCTAGCCAGCGAGAGCCCGCTGGAACTCTCGAGCACCTGCCAGTCCTGTTCGCTCGCACGAGCGGAGAGCGCTTCGAATCCCTCAGTCTGCCCGCGGATGAAATCTCGGTCCAACCAATCTTCTTGGATGAGGATGCGGAGCACCCCGTACAGAAAAGCGATGTCGCCCCCGGTGGCTACTGGAAACCACCAATCGGCAATGTCGGTGCCGAAGAGAGCGCTCGAAGCCGTCGAAGGAACCCAGTACCTCTGCATTCCGGGCTCAAGATAGGGGTTCACCAGTGCCACGCGGGTACCGCGCTGACGAGCGGCGTGAATGTATTTGGTCGTCACCGGTTGGTCGTTGGCGGGGTTAGCGCCGAAGAACACCAATAAGTTGGAATCGAACCAATCTTTATAGCTGCAGGTACTGGCCGACACGCCGACCGCGGCTTTCATGGCTGCCGTAGAGGGCGAATGACACAAGCGCGCAGCGTTGTCGATGTTGTTGGTCCCCAGGAAACGAACGACTTTCTGCGCCGTATAGTAAACTTCGTTGGTGATCGAGCGCGAAGTCAGGTAGAACGCGAGCCGGCTGGGATCGGAGTTCCGGATGCGGAGCGCGATGTGCTCCAGCGCCTCGTGCCAGGAGATCCGGTGAAAACCGCGCTCGCCGCGATCGCGCCGGAGCGGACAGGAAAGCCGCCCGAGCGTCCGTAGCTCGGAGTTGGGTCGAGCGCGAAGACCATCAATGTCATAGAGGACTGCGGGATCCATCGCGCCCATCGTGTTCAGGCGCAGCAAGTTGAGCCGTGTCATGCATAGGTGCACCCCCTCGATGGTCCAGTCGCGAAAACCGGTAACCCCTAGCGCACAACCGTCGCACACTCCCTCCGACAGGACCTTCCACGCGTATTCCAGATTATCCTGGTTTTCCAGCGCCACGCGCAGCATGTCGCGGAAGTGGTGTGGCTTAGTGGAACCCAGCCCGAAAGGCACCAGCTTGAGCAGGCGATTGGTTGGGCGAACCCGGTGATCCGACATTTGAGGTTATCCAGGCGGACTCTCTCTAGACATACTTGGCTCCCGACTGCCGTCGCATGGACACGTTCATGAGCAGTCCCAGGCCGACCATGGCGGTCACGATACTGGACCCGCCGTAAGAAAAGAGCGGAAGCGTGATGCCCACCACGGGCAAATAACCCACGGTCATCCCGAGATTGAAAACGATATGCCAAAAGAGCAGGGCGCCTACGCCGGTGGCCACCGCCGCGCCAAACCGATCTTTCGCCTCCGAAGCAATGTGCATGGCCCACACGCACAAGAAGCAATACAGACTGAGCAGCACCAGACTCCCGATGAAGCCCCAATCTTCTGCGAAAACCGCGAAGGGAAAATCCGAGTGCTGATCGGGCAAAAAACCGAACTGATTCTGAGTGCCCTGCATGAAACCCTCCCCGGTTAGCCCGCCGTTTCCGATGGCGGTTTGCGACTGCAACGCGTGCCAGCCGGCGCCGGTCTTGTTGGCCTCCGGGTTGAGAAAGCTTTCGATTCTGCTCCGCTGGTAGTCGCGCATCACGTAGTTCCAAACGATGTACGCGGCCGGCACGGCGCCACCCACTAAAAACAGCGCGCTACCGCGCCGGATTTTGGTCATGGCCAGGACCGTGAGGGTGGTGAGGAGGTAGATCATCGCGGTACCGAAGTCCGGCTGGGCCATCACCGCGGCCGCCGGGCCCAAAACGTAGAGAAACGGCGGCGCGAGATCGAATAGGCTCCTCGGTTCAGTATCGGTATCGCCGTGCAGCGACCGGGCCACCATCAAGATCACCAGGATCTTCATGAACTCGCTGGGCTGGAAGGTGAAGCTTCCAATCTGGATCCATCGAGACGAGCCCCGTATATCGGCCGCCAACACGAACACCAGTCCCAGCAGCACGAATCCGCCTAGATATAAGACCACCGCCAGGCGCTCGAAAAAACGGTAGTCGATGGCGACCACCACGATCGACAGCAACATCCCCACAACAATCCAGTAGATCTGCGAGACATAGATATCCGCTCGGGCGTCGGCGTAACAGCTGGTGGCGCTGTAAAGATTCACCACTCCCAGGGTTGCAATGGCTACCACCGTGAAGAGCAGCGGCATATCCATCTGCAAGCCGCTGCGGAATGAGAGCCTTTCGACTCGCATCATAAGGTTGACCCCTTCTTTTGCAAATTAGCCGAGAGCCGTTTTTCTCGCAGAGCTTGCCAGTCACGCACGATACGCATGGCCACCGGAACCGCGTTCTTGCCGCCGCCTCCACCGTGCTCGATCAAAACCACAATAGCGATTTCCGATGCCTCGGATGGCGCATATCCGGCAAACCAGGCGTGGTCGCGGTTGAAATACCAGACCTTGTCCGGGTCTACATGTCGCGGAGTGACATGGCTCACCTGCGCGGTACCAGTTTTCCCCGCCATCGCCACCCCCAAAAAGCGTTCCTTGTACGCCGTCCCTTTGGGATCGGAAACCACGCCGGTAAGGGCTTGTTTTACCAATGAGAGATTTTCCGGATCGAACTCGATGATGCGGCGCACGCGAGGCGGAAAGTCCTGCACGATGGTGCCGTCGCTGGTTTCGATGCTGCGCACAATCTGCGGTTGATACAGGGTGCCGCCATTAGCGAGGGCGGCGTAAGCCAGGGCGAGTTGCAGTACGGTCACCGAGGAGGCTCCCTGGCCGATGGCTGCCAGCAGGGTAAACCCTCCCAGGAACTGCCCCTTGTAACGGCGCATGTACCAGCTGCGCGTGGGCATGCGACCGCGCGCCTCCGGGTTGATGCCAATCCCGGTCTTGAAGCCAAAGCCGAAGTCCATGCCGATTTTGGCCAATCGATCGATCTGGATCCGTTCGCCCAGCTGGTAAAAGTAGCTGTTGCAAGACTGCACGATGGCGTCGCGCATGTCCACGTGGCCGTGCACTCCGGTGCAACGGAAATAGCGCCGTCCGTATTGGTAGCCGCCGTGGCAGGTCACCTTGGCGTGGGGATCGATGAGCCGCTCGGCCAGAGCCGCAAGCGCGCTGAACGGTTTGTAGGTGGAACCGGGCGGGTAGGCTGCCGAAGTCGACTTGTCCAGGGTGGGCTTTAGCGGATCGGCATAGAGGCGTGTGAACGCCTCGGAAACGGCCTGGCTCCCGCGGCCCCCCGACACGACGTTGGGATCGAAGCTCGGCTTCGATAACGCCGCCAGCAGCCGCCCGGTTCGCACATCGACGACCGCCACCGCTCCGGCCAACTGGCCCCGCATAGCGCGTTCCGCCGATTGCACCAACTCGATGTCGACGGTGAGAGATATGTCACGACCCGGCACCGGCTCCAGGCTGCGCGGCTCTTCCAGGTATTTGGCCTGCAACGCTTCGGTGATCTCGCGACGCCTGGGACTCAGAATTACCTTGCGCCAGCCGCGTTGACCCTTCAGATAACTTTCCCATCGGCGTTCCACGCC
>DASXTY010000035.1:0-2703 GCA_036505155.1 Polyangiaceae bacterium
GAACGCGCACGGCGTGCGCGACAATCTTGAGAGCATGCGGCCAGGCCATGCCGCCACCCGGAGAGAAATTCTCAGAGATCTCCTGCGGTTTCACCCACACCTGCGGCACCCGGCTCGACGGCACGCTCACTTGCTGGGGCAGAACACGGGAAACCGAGCTACCCCGCCTGCCAATTTTCCTTGACTGGCCGAGAGGGAAGCCGTGTCGTCCTCTGCGTCTTGATGTGCTTAGAAGACCGTTTAGAGATGCGGCTCAGTGACAGCCGGCGAGGATTCGCGCAGCTCTCCCACCAGCTTTCGCACCAAGTCGACTAGCTTTATATTTTTGGGCTCGGCGGCGATGCTCGCCGGCAAACGCCGCAAGATCCAGCGCACCTGCCAGCTCGAGCTCGCGCCGGGTGGAATCTCCGAATATGCGCCTTGCTGCTCCATTTCGACGAACTTCCCGCTCTGATCCACATAGATCTCGATTTCGGCTTCGCCGGGCGCCTGAGCCGCGGGCGGAATGTCCGGGAACACTTTGACGAACAAGAGGTCGCCGTGGATTTGCGCCAGCCAGCCCTCGAGGCCGTCGACGAAGGTCTTGACGCTTTTGGTTTGAGCCGCTGGGTCGTGCCGAAACCAGACCATGCCGGCTTCGGGCGTCACTTTGAGCGTGGATTTTGCCAGGCTCGACGTGGAGCTCGGAAAAAACGTGAGACCGCCGGGGTGCACGCGGGTGTTTTGCCACGGCGCCACTCGACGCGACTCGGTGCCGCGGTTGTGAAGCGTGTAATCGATGACCACGCTCCCATGCACCGGGTCGGTAGAAATTCGCTGCTCGGCGGATAGCCCGAGCTTCGCGTTGGTACCGCTATTCAGAGTCAACGTGATGCTCCCCTCCGAAACAGTCCAAGCGGCCCGGTCGAGCTCGATCGGCGGCGGCCAGTTCCAGTCGCTCTGCGGACTCGGCCAAAACGATGAACCGTAGGCGTCGCTCGACTCTGCTCGGGTCAGCAGGAAATTTTTTCCGTCGAGGGAGAAGACCACCGTGCGGCCACCGTCGGTGGGATCGACTTCGAGCGCGTAGCGACCGAATTCGACGCGGTAGTTTTTCTGGCGAACGACTGCTTGGAACACGGCGGAACCCACCGATGAGGAGACATTCGGAAGACTGTGGGGAACACTGCCCATTGCGGAGGAACCACCGGTAGCGTCCGACTTCGGTTGCCCCCGTGCGCAGCCGAGCAGCACCAGAAGGGCTAAAGCGTGGCCTTTGAGCAGGCTGACGGTCGAAGATCTCCAAAGGATCATCGGGTGCTATGATTGCGCATTATGCCGCCTCCGCAGAATGAAATCGTACTTCTCCGCGAGCTCAGCCGCGATCAGGTCTCCGCCTACAGGACCGAGGGTTACCTGATCCTACGGGGCTTGGTCGGGGAAGCTTCGCTCGAACGGCTGCGCAGCGAAGTACTCGAGGTCTACGCAGCGTGGGGCCTGGACTGGGAAGCCTTGTGTCGCGCGCGAGAAGCCGGAGACAAGCTGCGCCTGCACGGAGAGTACCTCGCCGGCTCGACCCTGGACCGTCTCATCAACAGCGCTGCGCTCCATCAGATCGCCGGACAGCTGCTGGATGGACCCGCGCGGGTCTATCTTCCGTTTGCTGCGATCAAGCTTGCCGGCGGCGGTCAGTTCCACTTCCACCAAGACAACCAATATACTCGACACGAGCCCGCGCTCGGCTCGAACAACAACTGGCTGGCCCTCGAAGAGACAACTCGCGAAAATGGCTGCTTGATGCTGTTTCCGCGTTCGCACCAAAACGGCACGCTGCCGTTTTCATTGTCGGGAGACGGCGATGACCACCGGCGCATCGATCTGGACCCTTCGAAAGCGGTCCCCATCCTGCTTGCGCCGGGTGACGCCGTGACTTTCTCACGGCTCACCGTGCACGGCTCGGGTCCCAATCGCTCCGGCCGGCCTCGGCTGGGATATGCGGTGCAATTCACGCGTGACGACATTAGATGGCAAGCCAAGGACGATTCAGGCGGCGTTTGGCAGGTGATGCGGGAAAGCCAGCCGTTCAACACGCAGCCGGTGGAAAGATTGGGTCCCAAGGACCTGGGACCGTGAGCATCCGCGTCCCGATTGACACACTCCTGCGTTTTGGACGCGTGTGGAGCGCGCGATGCCAGACTTCGCGCAAAGGAAGCAGCGGCTGGCGGAAAGGGCAGGCGCGGTGGACTCGGTATGAGCGTTCACCGCACCAGCCGACTCAGCACATTCTTCAGCCTTGTGCCGAGCACCAGCACTTCTTGCACATGCGCAGGCGCCGAGGGCGCCCGGCTATCTGGACCGCCGCGCAGCACTCGCAACATTCGGCTAAAGCGATGGCGTAGGCTCGGCTCTTATCGGCAATGGTGCCGCACAGCACCCTCGGCCGAGGTTGAGCGCCGCGCCCGCCGCGCTCTTTCGCGCTTGCTGCCGAAGCTGCGCGTTGTTGATGCGAATACTCGCCACCAGCTTCACCAATTCCAGGGCGAGCTGATATGCGATGAGTTTATGGTGGGGGAGTTGAGGTGTGGGGGATTGGCTGAGCGTCATGCCCCCCAATCGCGCAGACGGCGTGACGGCGCCCCGCCGTTCATTGACTTACTTCTCTGCGCCGGCGCGGCGTGTGCGCGGCTCCCGCAGGCGGAGCGTTGACAAGACGATCCATGTGAA
>DASXTY010000036.1:0-5679 GCA_036505155.1 Polyangiaceae bacterium
CCAGGCGCTACGCGTGCAAATTCGCCGTTTGCAGAGCGGTCGCGCACGCGACTTGGTCGTGCTGGCTGTGCTGCTGGGATCCGTTTTGTATCTGCGCCGGTCGCCGCTCGCAGTGGGCGAATGGTTCTATCCGCTGGCCGGTGCAGGAGCTCTGCTCATCGTGATCGGTTTCTTGGTGCGAGGCAAGATTGTCGGCCTCTTAACCAGTGCCGCCAGCGCGCTGCGCGCTGCTTCGCTGCGCCTGACCGGCAAGGCGGCGCCGGCCGCGCTCAGCGGCGCCTGCGAGCGGTGTGGGGCCTCAGAGCGCATCGTGTTCGAACGACCAGAGCAGTTGACATTGGGAGGCGCATTGGCCAAAGCAGAGCTCACGGAGCTCAGCGTGTGCCGAAGCTGCGGCTCGCTGCGCGCGGCCTTGCGCGATCCCAACCTGGTTCCAGTGGGCCCGGAGCATGGGACCCGAGTGGATCAGAACCAAAGCGACCTACCGAGCGGCGTGGGATTAGAAGAGCCGGAGCACGAAGGCTAGGGGTATAAAAGAAATGCGGGGATTCCCAAGAAATGCGGGCCTGATGCAGGAACCAAGACGCGATTATGCGCCTGGTGCTAATAAAACCGTCGTGGACGCCTCTGGCAGCCAGAAATCCAATCGAGCTTACTACGACGCGTTCTCGGAGCGCTACGAAGCGCATCGCGGCTCGAACGATCCGCACGGATATCACCAGCTCATAGACGAGCTGGAAAGCGATTTTGTGGGTCGCTACGCGGTAGAGCGCGACGTTCTGGAAGTCGGGTGTGGGACCGGGCTCTTGCTAGAGAGAATACAGCGCTTTGCTCGCTCCGCAAAAGGAGTGGACCTGTCCCCGCGGATGCTGGAGAAAGCTCGGCAGCGGGGGCTCGATGTGCAAGAGGGCTCGGCCACCGAGCTTCCCTTCGCCGATGAAAGCTTCGATGTCACCTGCTCGTTCAAGGTGTTGTCGCACGTTCCGGAAGTGAACCGTGCGCTGTGCGAGATGGCGCGCGTCACGCGTCCCGGCGGGATGATCCTCGCCGAGTTTTACAACCCCTTGAGCTTGCGGTGGCTGGTCAAACGGATGGGGCCAACCGGGCGCATTTCCGAAGACTCGGACGAAAGCCAAGTGTACACCCGCTACCATTTTCCGTTTGCCGTGAGGCGTTTGCTTCCACTCGGTTGTGAAATCGTCGGCTCTCGGGGCGTCCGCGTACTGCTTCCGGCGGCTGGCTTGATGCGGCGTCGAACACTGGGCCGGGCGTTTTGGACCTTAGAACGCGCGCTGTGCGATTCCCCGCTCCGGGTTTTCGGCGGCTTTTGGATTGCCGCAATTCGAAAGCGAGCTCTGGCATGACCGAGCGCTCAGCGACTCATCGCCCCACCGGCTGGTGGCGGCAAATGCTGGAGCAACGCGCGGAGCGCATGGTTGAAGAAAGGCTGGATCTGAGCCTTCCGGTGAGCTGGGAAAGTGAGGAGGAACGTCTGGCCGCGATCCGCTTTTTCAACGCGGCGTTCCGAGCCGAAGAGTCGGGACTCAGGCAGGCGCACGAGCTGGCGGATGACGTCGCCGCTTGGGACCCGGAACTTTGCGCGGTGCTCAAGCTCTACGGCAATGAGGAAGGCTGGCACCGACAGCTCCTGAGCCAATTTTTGGCCCATATCGGGGGCGAGGTTCGACCCATGGGCCTGGTGACGCGCGCGTTGTACCGATTGTACGGGAGCGCCACTCGCATGGAATCCATTGTGCTCACCAATCTGATGTTCGAAACTATCGGCGCCACCACCTATCGGCTGGCACTGCGCAAGGTGCAACACCCGCAGGTCCGCCAAATGCTCACGATCCTGACTCGCGATGAATCTTTTCATGTGCCCCTCAACGTGCACTTCTTGCGCCACGTGCTGGCGCGCTCACCCGATTCGGCGCGGCTCCGTCTGCGCATGCTGTTCCTTCTGCTGTATGTCAGTCTGGTAGCGCTGCCGCTCGCCAGCCGTCCCAAGGCTAAGGCCTTCGACAAGATCTCCACCTGGCAGTTGGCGCGCGCTTACGCAGAACATCTGGGAAAGCTGTTCGCGCGAGAACCCGATTTGGGACTCACGCCACCGGCCTTGATTTTAGGGCTTTTCGGCCTGAGCCAGCGCGATCTGGCACGCGATGCCGACGCCGCGGTTGCCAGCGTCGAAGCGGCCGAGCGCGCCGCCAACCGGCAAAATGTGCAGGTTAGGGCGCTCTAGAGAAAGGACCAATCCATGCTCACGGTTCGTCGCGCTCTAGAGCGCGGACATTTCCGATACGATTGGCTCGACACCTACCACAGCTTCTCGTTTTCGGATTATTACGATCCGGCTCACATGGGCTTTCGGGCCCTCCGGGTCATCAACGAGGACCGCATTTCCCCCGGCAGCGGTTTCGGCATGCATCCGCACCGAGACATGGAAATCATCACCTATGTCTTGGAGGGAGCTCTCGAGCACCGGGATTCGATGGGGAATGGCTCCGTGATCCGACCCGGCGAAGTGCAACAGATGAGCGCCGGGACCGGCGTGCGTCACAGTGAATACAACGCTTCGAAGACCGACCCGGTGCACCTGTTGCAGATCTGGGTCGTGCCCAACGTGCTCGGCGTCCCTCCGAGCTACGCCCAGAAAGAATTCGGAATCGAAAGCCGACGCAGCAAGCTCTGCCTCTTGGCCTCGCCGGATGGCCAGGGCGGCAGCATCAAAATCCACGCCGATGCCCGGCTATATGCGACCCATCTAGAGCGCGGCGAACGAGTCGAGCATTTGGTTCGCCCGGATTCGGGGACCTGGATTCAGGTGGCGAAGGGGAAATTGCAGGTCGCGGGGACTGAATTGGCACCGGGAGACGGCGCTTCAACCAGCGATGCGGGGAGCCTGATGCTCGAAACCGACGAGTCGGCGGAGCTTCTGCTGTTTGATCTAGCTTGATGCCCGCTCAAAAATCGTGATTGAGGATATCCATGGTTCGACGGCAAATCTCCTTGCCGTAGTCGGTCCACAAGCCATGCCCCCAATAGCGGTAGCAACTGGTCTGCGAGGCCATGAGGTGAAATAGGGCATTTCGGTAGCGATCCTCGCCCGAAGAAACTTCTCTCTTTAGCACCTTTTCGTGAAACAACGCGCTCGCGCGCTCCATCGGCCCCAGTACATCTTGGTAACCCCGCACCCAAGAAATGTCATTGGTCCAACTCCTGCCTTCCATGTGAAACCGGGAGTCTTCCTTTTGGAGCTCGGCGATGACCTGCTTCAGCCGTTCGGGGCCGTCACCGGGGCGCATTCGCTGCCAGAGACGGTGCTGGAAGATGGGCTGCACCGCCGGAAAGTCCTGCTCCCCGATGCCGAGGGTACTCAGGTATTCGAGATATTCGCTAACGTTGACCAGGGGCACCTCCGATCGGCTGCATTCGGCGACCACCTGATGGTACTTGGCAGGAAATTCGTTCATCATGACGCCGCCGTTTTCGCCGTCTGCGATTTGCGTCACTAACGGTGGAACCGGCCGGCCGGCGAGCTCCCAACGATGGAGGCTCTGCGCTTCATAATAGGGCTGCATTTGAGCCACGAGCTTGGTGTCGCTCCCCTGAGTCTTGATGATGGCGATAATGCGGGCAGTTTCGCCGGAGGAGCTGGTGCAAACCAGAAGGTGGGGCAAATGTTTGCGCTCCAGCGCCAGACCTGTTTCAAACTGCTCGATGCTGTGCTCCTGCACCAGAACCCAGCGGTAACCGTAATCTTTGAGGGTTTTGACAAACTCGAAAGCGACGTCCGGATGGTTGGGGAGCGCCATTTCCGAGGGAGAAAATCCGGACACGCGCGACAGCGCTTCCAGCCCGAAAATGGCGGCAAAATGATGCTGCCAGGCTCGAACGTGCAATCGGTAGTCTTGGACCGGAGTGGAAGGCGCCACCGCGTGTCCCCAGGGCGCTCCCAGCCACTCGACGAAGCGGCGGTAGCGTGCGTCCGAAGTAATTCGCTTTAGGTTGTCGAACACGTCATAAAGGCCCATTTTCCGAAGCCCGTGCAACAGCGTGCCCGAATATTCCATCATTACCCGCGGTTCTTTGCCCTGGTCGGCGAGCTCCGGGATGAAATCCCCCATTCGCTTGTAACACCAGTGGAAAACGCCCGCGTTGTGATTGTCGCCGATGCCGGGGTTATCCCGCATGTATTGTAAATTGCTGATGAGATTCGAGGTCCGAAGGTCGGCGCCGCCCGCCGGGATCAGCGGCTGGTGCATGTGCAAAGCGATGGCGCAAGTGGCTCTCACGTTGTAGAAGTCGACCCCGCTTTCCGGGAGGAATACCGGACCCCGGTTGCGGGATTCGAGGGCACGACTTACTTGGGCTTCCGCGCCGGCGATATTGGGTAGGCCCTGAATGGTTTCGGCTAGCTCAGTCATCGTTCATTTGTGTCGAATGTATTCGTAAATTCCAAGATAATGCTCCGCGGGCTCGCTCCAGGAATAGTCGCTGCGCATGGCAACTTGAATCAGCTTGCGAAACTCCGACGGATACAGGTTCCAGAGCCCAATAGCCCTTTGTGCAGCGGTTTCGAGCGCGAGCGGATCGGTCTGGTGAAACACGTAGCCGTTTCGTTCGCAGATCGGCCGCTCCGAGTAGTCACGGTCAAACACGGTGTCCTTTAGCCCCCCTACCGCGTGAACCATGGGAATCGTGCCGTATTTTAGCGCAATCATCTGGGTGAGCCCGCAGGGTTCGTACAAGCTCGGCACCACCATCATGTCCGAGCCGGCGTAGATGAGATGAGCCAGCTCCTCGTTGAACCCGAGCTCGAGGTGGCAGTCGGCATTATCATTGAGATAGTGCTTGAGGTGCCAAAAGTGATTGTTGATTCCAACTTCCGGGCTGGCACCCAAAAGCACGAACTGAGCACCGTGGTGCAGGGCGTAAAACAAGCTGTGGCGAATCAGGTGCAACCCCTTTTGGGCATCCAGCCGGCCGACGTAAGAGATGATCGGCTGGTACACGTCGCGCAGCATTAGCCGCTGGCGAAGGGCCCGTTTGTTGTCGTATTTGGCTTCGGGAGCGTCCGCTGAATACCGCCGAGCAATCAGCGGATCGATCTCGGGGTTATACACTTCGTAGTCGATGCCGTTGAGTATCCCGCCGAATTTGCGCTGGTGGACATGGAGGGTGTGGCCGAGGCCGTTCCCTTGGTCGGTGCAGCGCGCCTCCCACGCGTGTTGGGGCGACACCGTGGTAAAGAAGTTCGAATAAACGATGGCCCCCTTGGTGAAGTTCACGGCGGCGGGGTTGAAGTCGTCTTGCAGCCGGTCGCGGGAATAATAGTAGTCGGGACGGCACAAACCGGTGGCCCAGAGCACGGTCTCCCCCCCAATTCCCTGATGACGGAAGTTATGCACGGTATGGCACACGCGCTGCTCCGCCAAGCCATGGTATTTGTAGATTTCGAACAGTAAGACCGGCAAAAGGCCGGTTTGCCAGTCGTGGGTGTGGATCACCGCGGGGCGCTTGTTGGCCTTGAGCATGAATTCGAGGCTGGCCTTGGTGAAGAACGCGAATCGCAACGCATCATCAGCGAAGCCGTAGAAGGTGCCTCGGCTGAAAAATCCGTCGTTCGAGTGCGGCTCGATGAAAAAACACTTTCGGCCATGCACCCAGCCGAACCAC
>DASXTY010000037.1:0-6355 GCA_036505155.1 Polyangiaceae bacterium
CAGGTGGTACCTGAGACCAGGCGTATCCTTTACGTGGATGGCTTGTCTCAGCGCGTCGGCTGCGTCAGCCCATTTCAGTTGCTCTTCGAGGGATCGCGCTTTTTCGAATAGCTGGCGAGCCATGGCGATTTCCGAAGCGGTCGGCCCCGATGCCGTTGAACTACCGGGCTCGTCAGCCGCCGATGGCGCGGCCATGGTGGTGAAGCAGCAGAACAGCGCCGAGACGCAAAACCTGGTTGTCCCTGAACGTCCGTTGACCATCTGGTTGAAGCGACGCCGATCCTCGGGCACCGGAGCAGATATGCCTCGCCTTCCGAGGTCAAGGGGCGTTTCGCACCGCGGGAAGGGGGCGCCGATTTGACTGGTCCGAAGCCCGCTGCGGCGCGGGCAGCGTGAGCTTCTGGCCCTGCGACAGGGCCCGCGTGACAACCAGGCCGTTTGCCGCGGCCAGCGCCTGAACCGACACACCGTAGTGCTTTGCAATGCTGCCGAGGGTCTCGCTCCGTTTCACAACGTGCACTCGAAGGGCTCGCTTTCGGTGGACCAGCAGTTTCTGGCCAGGAAATAAGGGCTTTTTTGGATCGATGCGATTGGCCCGAGCCAGCTCCTCGAGGAGCATGTCATGTTTTTTCGCAATCGCGCTCAGGGTGTCGCCTTCACTCACCAAGTAATACTCCGGCGGCGCCCGGGTCGGTGCGTGCTGCTCCGGTGGCGTGACTTCGACCAGCGTTCGTCGTGTAGCCAGAAGATATTGCAAAGCGGCCTTTCGCACGTCTGCGGTACCGATGTCCTGGTAGTCGTCGCAGGCACTGGCCGGCGGACGAGCCGGTTGGTTGGAGAGCTCGCGATCCGCAAGCCAGGACGCCCTGTGCCCGGTCGCCTCGAGCGAGGAAAGAAGACGTACACACAATTCTTGTTTTGCACGCGCAAGCTCGGCCTCGCTTGGACCGCTGTATCGAAACCTATCCAGAAACTTGTCGAGCTCCGTCACCGCTCGTTCGATGGTGGTGCTGGGGGATGTGATAACCTCGATGGCGAATAGGTTCGAGCCGCTGTTGGCGCCGGTCCAGGCGCTGGCCCGTTGCACAAGCGGTTGCTTGTGCGCGAGTGACTGCTGCAGCAAAGAGCCCTCTCCGATACCCAGAGCGAAACTGGCAAGCTCGAGCGCCCGGTGCTCACGGGTGACGCGAGGAGGAATCCGCCATCCCATGTAGATAGCGGGAGTGGACGCATTGACATCGTCCAACACAGCGAAACGTTCGGTGGTCTGCGGGTCGAGTACTTCGATCGGTTCGGTTCGACTGGATGCAGCGCTCAGAGAACTGCCGAACCGGTGTCGAACTAGCTCCAAAGCCGCGCTGGGATTGAAGTTCCCCACCATGCTCAGCACCGCGCTTTCGAGCTTGAAGTTTAACCCGTGAAAGCGGCGCACTTGATCCAGCGTAACCCGGTCGAGCTCATTCGGAAGCTCGAAAGTGCCGGGTTGATACCACTGGTTAGCCTGAAAGACGAGCTGCTCGAGTCGAATCTTGCCGCGCGCATAAGCCGTGGCAGTGACGTCCACCGTGTATTCTGCTTGAAGCTCGGCGCGCTGGCGGTCCAGGTTGTCCTGGGTCAGCGCGAAGTCTCGCCAACGAGTTGCTTCGGCCCACAGGGCCAAATCGAGCTCGCCCGACGGCAACGTACTGCAGAAGCGCACGCGGTCTCCCAGCATATCCGACCAGGTTTCGCCGCCGCGCGTGCGCACGATGCGTCCAGGGGCATACGGCTCCCGACCCTGCGCCAACATCCGCGCGGTCACCCGGGCAATTGCATAGCCGAGCTCACCCGTAGAGCTAAAGATGAGCGGGTAGACTGAGCAAACCGCTACGGTCGGCACCGTCGGGTCGCGCTCAAGAATAATCCGCAGGCCGTTACCCAGGCGACTTTGGGTCACCGAGCCGGATGCTTCGGCTTCCGCTCGCGCCGGCGTGGCGCCGCTGGCTGCCGCGGCTGCGCAGAGCAAAATGATCCCAGCAGTGAAGGCTTTCGTCAATTCGTTTGTCTTCGAAAAGGCGTCATTCTTCCCGGCCAGGCGGATTGGAGAAGGCGCTCATTCTGTCGACGTCGAAGGAGCGCGCTTCGTAATAACCGCTCCACCTGAGCCCGTGGTGAGCCGGATAAAAGGGGCTATAATTCGGCTTTTGTGTGCCGAGGCAATACAGCGCCAAAAACGGGTCGGCGCGCCGGCCACGCCGAATTGCACCCGATAGCGGACGAAGTCCGGCAGGCTCCAGGCATTGGGTTCTGAGTTGTTCGAAAAACTCGTCAGCTTCTGGGGTTGTCGCAACATCCCACCCCCAGTGGCGCTCGGCCAGGGCGCGCGCCTCGGATGCCACGATGAACTCCAGGTGCAGATGCGGTTCAACCCATGAAGCTCCCGCGTTACCGGTCTTTCCAACCTGCCCCAGGCTGTCACCGACCTCGACCGGCACCCAGTCCGAACCCACAGCGGCCCACGATAGGTGCGCGTAAAGGATGGAGGCGAATGCGGGCTCGCGCGAGTACTTCACACCCAGCGCGCATACTAAGCGCACCGACAAACCAGACGAAGGGCTGGTAAAGCTCAAGGCTCGTCCTGCGCACGCCGCCAGCACCGCGGTGCCGACCGGGGCCGCAAGGTCGATCCCCTGATGTCGGCCGTGATGGCGCGGCGCAAGGAACTCGCCGGCGCCTGCGGGGTCGCTGCGAATGCCGTGATCCAGGGGCAACACATAGGACCAACGAGAGGGCGGCTCGACCGCGTCGGGGAGCTGAATAGGCTGGCGATCGTGGGGGCTCACGTCCCCTGCGGGGTGCGTTTTCTTGCTCAGATTCGAATCGAAGGGGGTCTCGTGAGCGCGCTCGAACCGAGCCACGGAATCGGCAAACTGCTGGGCCGGAGCCCGGCTGTCCCGGCTCGGCGTACAGGTTACAAGCGCACAACACGACAGTGCTGCCATCGCCAGGTCAGAAATACGGGTCGGTAGACCAGCGACTCGAGGATATGTGATCCCGCTGTGTAGCAAGTTGCCCTATGAGCAGACGGCTTTTGGCGCTCGGCTGGCGCGACCGCGTTGCATTGAGAAACTCTCGAATGGCACGAAACGCTCAAAGCGAGCAAAATTTCACAAGCGCGATTGCGAAGCGGGCCCGGGCGAGCCCGCAAAAAGGCAATTTTACGCCCACCGACCCGAGTAAAAAGTGGCGCCGGGTCGGGCCCGCGGATAAGATCGGTTTGGATGTCAGAAACAGACTTGGTCGCGTGGTTGAACGCACTCATCGCCGTCGAGTTTGACGCGCTCGAGGCTTATGATGCAGCCCTCGCGCACTTGGAAAACGAGGGTGCTTTGCGTCAACTCAGAGAATACCGCGACGATCACGAGCGCCACGTGACCGATCTGAGTACCTTGGTGGACAGCATCGGCGGTAGTCCCGCCGATCACGGAGATCTCAAGCGGTTATTGACCAGAGGCAAGGTGGTCTTCGGCACGGTGGCCGGGGACATGGGAATCCTCGCCGCCATGCGCTCGAATGAGACTGGCACCAACGAAACCTACGAGCGGGCGCTCGCCCACGTCGGGCTGCCGCAATCGGTAAAGAGTCTGCTGACGCGCCACCTGTCCGACGAGCGGCGTCACCGCGGGTGGATTGAATCAGCGGCAGCGGAAGTCCATCGCAGCAGCTTTCCGCCCCCCATCGCGGAGTCGGGTTGATCCCCGATCCTGATCCCTGATCCTTAAGTGAAAATCCGCACTTGGATGCTGGTGATCCTCTCCGAACCGGCAACCACATCCGTGATCACCACTACCGGGTCGCCCGCCAGCAAGCGATTGCGTTGCCGCAGCCTCGCTAGCGCGTCGCGTACCGTCGTTTCTGGGTCGCGTGAAAGCTCGGTCTCCATTGGAACCACCGAGCGCAGCATCCAGAGCTTGCGCTGTACTTCGCGAAGGTCGGTGAACGCATAGATGATGGCGCGGGTGGGGCGAAAACTGGCAACCAATTGCGCCAGCCGACCTCGGTGTGTGATGACGACAATGGCGTACGCCCCTAGCGAGTCCGCCAGCCGGCAGGCGCTGCGCGCCAGCTCCTCACGAGAACCCTGAGGCTGGCGGTTCAGGTGGAACGCTAGACTCGGCTCCTTTTCGATGCGGCGCGCGATGTCCTCCAGCACTTGCACGCAACGAACCGGGTGCTTCCCCGCCCCGGTTTCCCCGCTCAGCATCAACGCATCGGCTTGCTCGTAGACGGCATTGGCGACGTCCGTCACTTCGGCGCGAGTCGGTAGAGGATTGTTGATCATCGACTCCAACAAATGAGTCGCCACGATCACCGGTTTGCCCGCCAAGGCGCAGGCGCGCACCACGCGCCGCTGAATCACGGGGAGTTCTCGAATATCCACCTCCACACCCAGGTCGCCTCGGGCCACCATTATCCCGTCGGCAGCCTCGAGAATGGCATCGAAGTTTGAAACACCTTCCTGGTTCTCGATCTTCGCCCAGATGAGCGCTTGTTCGGGACCCGTACCGATTAACTGTCGCGCCTCGAGCACATCTTCCGCTCCCCGCACGAACGACAAGGCGATGAATTCCACCTTATGCTCGACGGCGAAGGCGATGTCCTTGCGGTCCTTATCCGTGATCGACGGAAGATTCACCCGAATCCCCGGCAGATTGACATGCCGGCGCGACCCCAATAGCCCTCCGTGCAAGACGCGGCAACGCAGCTGTCGGTCACGAGTCTCTAAAACCTCCAGGTTGATGAGCCCGTTATCAACCGTGACCCGGTCGCCAATCGACAGGTCGGTGGCGAGGTCGTGGTAGTTCACCAAGACGCTCTTGAGCTCCGGATCTTCCATCGGGCTCACGGTCAGCCACAGCTGCTCGCCCACTTGCAAGTGCAGGTTGTCCGGCACCTCCCCGGTGCGGATCTCCGGGCCTTGCAGGTCAACCATTATCGCGATCGGATGATTGAGCTTGTGGTTCAAGCCCTTGATCTTCTCGATAAGATCCAGATGGGATTCGTGGGTTCCATGCGACATGTTCAACCGAGCGACATTCATGCCGGCCAAGGCCATGGCCTGAATACACTCGGTGTCCTTGCTGGCAGGACCCAGCGTGCAGACAATCTTGGTGTGTCGAAAGTCGCGTCGAGTGATCGGGACGTTCATGTATTGACAGCCGTCTTCTATTTAGCATCTGTGCCAGCCCTCATTAAGCGCTTTCCGATGTTCCCCGGGGGAGAGGCACGACAATGGGTGGTTGGCCGCCCCCAAAGTGCGAAAAACTGCGGGTTTGGCCAAAATAGCTGATTTCTCTGCGACGCAGCGCAACACGGAGCGGCAGAATGGCAGCGCCCAGGAGGGGTCCGCGCACCAGGTCCTCGCGCCGAGTCAGCTCGGTTGTGCCGGGTGCCGGAGCACGCTCTCACTTCAATGAGTAGGCGGTTCGGATCGGGATCCGGCACCGGCGGCGACCCCGCGTTTGGTGCAGGGCTAGAGCTGAGTTATAAACTCGGGCGTCGGGCTCTTTCCAACTACCAGTATGTTCGGCAAGGTCGCGTTGATCATTTTGTGCTTGCTTGCGACGTTGTCCTGTGGGCGACGGGAATGGAAGAAGTTTCGCTCCGACGATGGCGGCTTCACGGTGGACATGCCAGGCAAACCGGAGGTGGCCGTACATAAAAATCAAACCGGCGCCGGACCCATCGCTCTTAGAACGTTCAGGGTGACCTTGGAAAATGGCGCGGTCGTTTACATGGTTGCTTATAACGATTACCAGCAGGCCATGATCTCTTCCGCCAAGCCGGACGCCATTCTGGACAGCGTGGTTCTGGGTGCTGTTGAAAAAAAACGCCAAAAAATCAAGTTTCAAGGCCCGACCCAGCTGCGAAGCTTCCCCGGACGCGACCTCCAGGCGAACGTAAAAGGTGGGTGGGAATACACCAGCCGGTTTTTTCTGGTTGGCGCCCGCCTCTACCAAGTGTCCGTTGTAAACGAGCCGGGTCGAGCCAGCGCTGAGGATAAGCACAAGTTTCTGGATTCATTCGACCTGCTGCAGGACAAGAAGTAGCTTCCAAATGGAGCGCGAACGACTGAGCGCAGGTGACCTTGTGGACGGGCGCTGGCGAGTCGTCGGGTGGCTCGGCAGCGGTGAGATGGGGGACGTCTACGAAGTCCGGGGCGAATCGAATCTGGAAACGGTTGCGCTCAAATTGTTCCGTCCTCAATACTCGCGCATGGCGCACATTTGGAGCTCGTTCGAGCAAGCTTGCCAATCCGTTGCCCAACTGGGGCTCGAGCAGTTGGTAAAAGTCACGGAATTTGGGCGAGATTCCA
>DASXTY010000038.1:0-7951 GCA_036505155.1 Polyangiaceae bacterium
GCCCACGCTTTTTGAATGGAGAAAATCATGCGTCGTATCTCATGTTTTGTAATCGCGCTCTGCCTGATGGCGCTCGCATCGCGGAGCGCAGCAGCAGCGCTCAAGGTGGTGGCGACGACCCCGGACCTCGGCGCGATCGCGCGCGAGGTCGGTGGCTCCGACGCCGACGTGACCGTCCTGGCGCTTTACACCCAAGATCCGCATTGGGTCGACGCGCGGCCGCACCTTGCGCTCGCGCTTTCCCGGGCGGACCTCCTAATAGCAACCGGCGCAGGCCTGGAGGTTGGCTGGCTCCCGGTTTTGCTCACTGGCTCACGAAACCCCGAGGTGCAGACGGGCGCCAAGGGCTACCTGGAGGCTGCGGCTCTGGTTCCGCTACTGGACGTGCCAGCCCGCAAAGTGGACCGGTCGGAAGGCGACATTCATCCACAAGGCAATCCGCATTTCACCTACGACCCTCGCCGGGTCGAAACCCTGGCGGTCGGGATTGGCAAGCGGATGGCCGAGCTCGACCCGGAGCATCAAAGAGGCTACTTCGAACGCACCCGTAGCTTCGTCGAAACTGTGCGCGCGGCGCGCAAGCGCTGGGAGCAGAAGCTGGCCAAGGCGCGGGGGGCAAAAATCATCGGGTACCATCGTTCACTCGCGTACCTCGCCGATTGGCTGGGGCTTGAGGTCGTCGAACACATTGAGCCACGTCCCGGCATTCCGCCAAATCCGAGTCACGTCGCCCACGTGCTTTCGATTGCGAAAAGCGCCAAGGTGCGCCTAATCCTCCAGGAGGCTTGGTACCCGGACAATAGCTCGAAGCTCATCGCGGAAAAGTCGGGAGCGCGCCTGTTGCGCATGCAAGGGCTACCCAACTACGGCGCGAAACAATCATACGTCGCGTTCGTGGATGTCCTGGTGAGGCGGCTCGCGGAGGCGCTGGGTGTCTGAAACGGAATCCGGGACATCGTTGGGTGAAGCGACGGACCTCCTGTCCTGCCGTTCGCTCGAGGTGGGCTACCGCGGTCAGGCCATCCTGCCGCCCATCACGCTTGGGTTCGGGAGGGGCCAATTTTGGGCGGTCGTCGGCCGAAACGGCTCCGGCAAAAGCACTTGGCTGCGCACGCTGCTCGGGCTCTTGCCGCCGGTTCGGGGATCGATCGAGCACGCCGAGCCCGGGCTTCGAATCGCTTACCTGCCCCAGCGCCACGGAACCGATGAGCTCTATCCTTTATTGGCTCGTGAGGTGGTGGCTCTCGGAGCGCTTCGCGGTTGGGGGTTCTTGCGTCCCGGACTCAGCACGGCAAAAGAGCGCGCTGAGCGCGCACTGGAGGAAGTGGGTGCACGCGATTTGGGTGACCAACTCTTTCGCGAGCTCTCGGAGGGTCAGAAGCAGCGCGTGCTCTTCGCCCGCTTAGCGGCTTCAGAGGCAAGACTGGCGGTCCTGGATGAGCCGACTTCGGCCATGGATCTGGTGGCCGAGCGCGAGGCCTTCGAGCTGCTCGACGCGCTCCGAAAGAACCGCAACATGACGGTGGTGGTGGTGAGCCATTACTTGCGCGCAGTGCGAGAGTTCGCCGACCGCGCGATCATGTTGGATCGGGACTCGGCCAGCGTGATTATTGGCACGCCGGCTTTCGTGCTCGAGCACAGCGCATTTTTGGCCCGTTACGGGGAAGTAGAAGCATCGGATTCGGCGGTTTCTCGCGGTCACGCCCTCACCCAAGGCGATGGAAATGCCTGAAGCCGGATCGGCCAGTTTAGCCAGCACGCCGCACGCACCCGCCAGGGGACTGTCGTCGGCGGATGAAGCTCGCTTCGATTCCCTGCTCGAAGGCGAAAAAACCGAGGCCCCAGCAGCCTCGCAGAGCTCTCAGAGCCCTGGCGTGGCATCGCCGTCGCCCACCGTCCCCCGCGGTGATCTCCAGGCTTTGGAAGCCGCTCCTTCCTGGCACGATTTCATGTCCGGCTGGCAGGCGGGACTCTACCAAGACCCGGTGCTCTGCGGCGTGCTCGCCGGAATGGGACTCGGATTGCTCGGCGTCTTCATCGTGCTGAGACGCGCTGTGTTCGTCACCGCGGCGGTGAGCCAGAGCGCCGCGCTCGGAGTTGCGCTGGCGTTTTTTCTCCAGATCCATCTGGGGCTCAACATACCGCCCATCGTATCGGCATTTGCGCTGGCCGCGCTCGCGGGGGGCCTGCTCGCAATTCGTGCCGAGCGTTTCAGGCTGCCGCGCGAGACGCTCATCGCTTTTGCCTACCTTGGAGCCTCGGCCCTGGCGGTACTGGTCGGCGATCGCATCACCCAGGAAGCGCACGACGTCGCAGCGATCTTGTTCGGAACCGCGGTGCTGGTGCGGCGCGAGGACCTATATGCAGTTTTGGCCGGCGGCTTGCTGACCGGTGTCGCGGTTTTGGCGTTTTATCGCGCACTGGTCTTTTCCGGATTCGATCCGGAAGGAGCGCGCGTGCAAAAAGTTCCGGTGTCGTTCATCGAGCTCTTGCTTTGGGTGCTGGTGGCACTTGAAGTGTCCGTCACTACGCGCGCGCTCGGGGCCTTACCGGTTTTTGCGTTTGCCGTAATGCCCGCTATGGGCGCGCTCGGCGTCGCCCATCGACTGCGCTCCGCCCTCGCGATTGCAGCCGGGCTCGGCGCTGCGGCGGGCGGGCTTGGATACCTTTGTGCTTTCTTTTTCAGGTTCCCGGTGGGCGCATCGCAAGCCACTGTAGCAACCGCGTTTTTTTTGGTTTGCGTGGCGGCGGCTCGGATCTTCGCGCCTCGGCGCACCGCTTGAACGCCTCGAAGGCCATCACCGCCTTCCGAATCGCCGGAAACTCTTGCCGGATCGCTTTCGCGAAAAGCTTCGGAAACTGTGTATTATCCACCCCATGTTCATCGGGCACTTCGCGGTCGGATTCGCATCCAAAAGGCTCGCGCCGCGAACATCGCTGGTGTGGCTCGTGCTCGCGCCGATCTTCGCCGACGTCTTGTGGCCGGTGTTCGTGCTGGCGGGAATGGAGCAGGTTCGCATCGACCCGGGAAACACCGCGGTAACACCGCTCGACTTCGTATCGTATCCTTGGTCGCACAGCCTGCTCATGCTCACGGTTTGGGGCGCCCTCTTCGGAGCCGTATATGTTCTTTGCACACACGACCGACGCGCCGCGCTGATCCTTGCGGCGGGCGTGGTCAGCCACTGGGTTCTCGATTTCGTGACCCACCGTCCCGATCTGCCGCTGTATCCAGGCGGCGGACCGCGGGTCGGGCTGAGCTTATGGTCTTCCATACCGGCGACGATCGCAGTGGAGTCGGTCCTGTTCGCGGCCGGGCTCGCCCTCTACTTCGGAGCCACGCGCGCCAAAAACCGCAAAGGAACACTTGGTTGCTGGGCGTTCATTGTGCTGCTCCTTTTCATTTACACCGCGAACCTGTTTGGGCCGCCGCCTCCCAGCCCCAATGCGATTGCCATCGCGGGGCTCCTCGCCAATCTGCTGCTACTGTGGGTTTGGTGGTTCGATCGGAACCGCGAAGCTTCGTGAAGCCACGCGGGGCCCCCTCGCCAGCGCGTTTGCACGGCGCCCTCATCGCCGCACTGGTGTGTAGCCTGTTGTGCCGCGGCGCAGCGGCCGACGATGCTTGTGCCGACCTAGCACCCTGGAACCGTCTGTCGCGCACCGCCAATAACTTCGGACAGGCCCGTCCGCTCATCTTGGCGGGCACGGCGCCACTGGTGACCGGCGCGATGGTTCCGACCGGCGTCGATCATCGGCTGAGAGTCTACGGACAGACGAGCTTGGGCGGCCACTATGATCTCGAACCGGTGAGCCTTGCAGCGCCTTACGTAATCGCCGGCGCACTCCTAATTGGCTACGGCATCAGTTGGATGACGCTGGACTGTCAATGGCAGCGGCCGCAAGCCGCCGTGTTGCAGGCAATGGGGCTCTCCGCAGCTGGGGTGGCGCTGCTCAAATGGACCACCGGGAGGCAATTCCCCAACGCGGGGCGCGACCCCAGAGCGGCCGACCGGCTAGGGCATCCGGAGTTCGCCACCGATTTCAAGCCGTTTCGACGGTTTGGCGCGTGGCCGAGCGGGCATACGGCCACCATGTTTGCAGCAGCGGCCGCGCTTCGCGTCTCAGAGCTGGACTGGGGGTGGCCAGCTTGGCTCGGATACCCATTTGCCGCGGGCGTGGGCTTCGGAATGTGGCTCAGTGATCGGCATTGGGCATCCGACATCGCGGCCGGCGCTTTATTGGGCGAGGCCATCGGTTCCAGCGTTGGCGAGGCATTTCGAAATACTTCTCCGGCGCTGGGTCAGGTCTCGATTCTTTTACCGGGCGACGGCGTGGCGCTCGTGTGGGTAGGCATGTGGTAGAGCCGGTTACAGCGGTTTTCATTTTCTCTTGTTTCACGCGGTTGAAAACCGCTCTAATCTCGCCGGCGAGGTTTCACCGATGACCAACCGCTCCGATGGCATGCGGTACGCACCGAAAGGCAAGCCGAATCCCGTGGTCAAGCCGGGCGAATTTTGCTTTGCGGCCATGGCGCTGGATCACGGGCATATCTATGGGCAGTGCAACGGGCTCATCGAGGCGGGCGGGACCCTAGTCAAAGTCTGGGATACGGAGGACGAGCGGCTCGAGCACTTCAGAAAGACGTACCCTTCGGCGGAGGTGGTTCGCGACCCGCGCGCGATTCTGGAAGATGAGTCGATACGTCTGGTTGCGGCAGCGGGAATCCCCAATGAACGAGCACCTTTGGGTCTGGAGGTGATGCGCCACGGCAAGGACTACTTCACCGACAAATGTCCCATGACGACGCTCGAACAACTCGACCAAGTCCGCCGCGCCGTAGCTGACACCGGCAGAAAGTACATGGTTTATTATTCCGAAAGACTGCACTCGGAGAGCGGTGTCTTCGCAGGCGACCTGGTGCAAGACGGCGCCATCGGGCGGGTGATTCAAGTCATCGGATTCGGCCCCCACCGGTTGGGCGCCGCCGGCAGGCCGAAGTGGTTCTTCGAAAGGGAGCGGTATGGAGGCATCCTGACCGACATTGGTAGCCATCAGATCGAGCAGTTCCTCTTCTTCACTCAAGCCAAAGACGCGACCATCTTGTATTCCCGAGTGGCGAACTATGATCACCCCGACTATCCTGAGCTCGAGGACTTCGGCGAGGTCGCGTTGCTCGGAGATGGTGGCGCTTCCGGCTATCACCGGGTGGACTGGTTCACACCGGACGGGCTCCGCTCCTGGGGAGACGGCAGGTTGTTTCTGATCGGGACGTCGGGATTCATCGAGGTCCGTAAGTACATCGATCTCGCTTCGGATTATGAGCAGGGCGACGTCGTGTTATTGGCGAACTCCGCGGGAGAAAAGCGCTTCGAGGTGAGCGGCAAGGTCGGTTTTCCCTTCTTCGGGAGGCTGATCTGCGACGTGCTCGAGCGTACCGAGACGGCCATGACGCAAGAGCACGCCTTCAAAGCGGCTGAGCTGAGCCTTCAGGCGCAGGCGCAGGCATTGCGAACCTGAGCACCAGCAGCGCGGCCGTTCAGCGCCCGCGCGGCCCCCGACCCCCAACGTAGATGGCCCCCCGCCTGACTTCTGCCCGCCCAGTGTGCCGCCACGGAACAGTGGGCGCACCGATTGTCAGGGCCTATGCCAATCTCCCGCGGGAACCGACTCCAGCAATCCAGCCCGATTTCCGCCGTTCGGCACTCCGGCCGAACCGGGGCATGGTCCGTGCATCAAAGATTCCGGGTCAAGGATGATTCTTGCCCCTTTGGCGTACCAAGTAGTTGATGGCACCTGAACCCGTGCACATGTCTAGGAAACACCTGATGACGCAAAGCTTCTTCCCGGCCTGGGCCGCCTGTATCGCGCTTTCGCTCGCCGCTCCCTCGGCAACCGCCAGGCCGACCGAGGAATCGAAGCGGCTAATGACGCACCGCAACACGGAACAGTACGAGGTGCAGAAGGCGGAGAGCACCATCAAGGCGGGCGCCTCGCGGGTGCACGTGCGGGCGCCGTCGAGCGTGGTCAAGAAGGTGGTGCTCGACTTCGCCGCTTACGAACGGTTCATCAGCGAGTTCGAAAAATCCAGGGTGGTCGGCAAGAAGGACGACAAGACCGACGTGTACTTGCAAGTTCCGATCTTGCACGGCGCCGCTAAGATCTGGGCGGTCGTGCGGTTCGAGCCGCCCAAGGCGGTCAGTGAGGACGAGGAGGTCGTCTCGGCGCACATGTTGACGGGCAACGTCAAGCGCTTGGATGCAACCTGGCGCATCCGGAAAATCGACGACGAAAATACCCAGCTTCAGCTGGAGATGTTGATCGTCCCGAAGCTTCCGTTCCCAGGGTCGATCATCACCGGTGAGGTGTCTCGGGCAGCCAAGTTCGCGGTCCGAGGCTCCCGCGATCGGGCCGAAAACGCGATGAAATCAAAGGGGAACTAAGCGGCGGTCGGGGGACCTGGGATATAGGCCTTCAAAGGCGGACCAGGTTGTCGAAGGAACCTGCCACGGACGAGCCTGAAGCCGTGCGACCGCTCATCGCCATCGACTGCCGTTACCTTCGCGATCGTCCGAGTGGAATCGGTCCTTACCAGCGGGCTCTGGTGGATCACCTGCCGCGACTGGCGCCGGATCTCGACTTTTTGCTGATCCGCCACCATGAGGCAAAAAACCGCCTCTCCGAGGCCCCAAACGCAAAAGATCTCCTCTATCCCTGGGAGCCCAATGGGCCGGTAACCATGTGGCTCATGCGCTTTGCGGACTTCCGAAGCGCCAACCTGTTTCACGCGACGTTCAACATCCAGCCGGCGGGGATGCCGCTGCCGGTGGTGACGACCATCCACGACGTCATGGAAGTCAAATACCCGGATTTTGCCTTTTATCCCGGGATTTGGGGGCGCGTACAGAAGGCCTTCTTCAGAAACGGCGTGGAGCGAGCGCTCCGTTTGTCGGTCCGGATCGCTACCGTGAGCCAAGCCACGCGCGACGAAATCGCGACCGTCGATCCAGGGGCCGCCGAGCGCGCGCGCGTGACGCCGAACGGGATTGGGGCCGAATGGCATCCGGCGCGGTCCGCTGAGGATCGGGCCCTGGCCGAGTCTGCTCGGAATCGCTACCTGCCCGGAGCGCGGCGTTACGTGCTCACCGTGGGTCAGTTCGCGCCCTATAAAAACCACGAAGGCGTGGTCAAGGCTTTCGCGCGCACCTTTCAGGGAGATTCGACCACACACCTTGCCCTGGTACAGCGGCTCGGCCCCGGCTCTCGCCGGCTCAACCCACTTGCACGGGAGCTCGGCATTTTGGAGCGAGTGCATTTTTTGCGCAACCTGCCGTTTCCCGATTTGCTGGCGCTTTATTGGGGCGCGCTCGCGTTGTGTCACCCTTCCTTTTACGAAGGTTTCGGCATGCCACCGCTGGAAGCGCTGGCGTCGGGTTGCCCAGTCGTGACCAGCAATTGCTCGTCGATGCCGGAAGTGGTCGGAGACGCCGCGCTGCTGGTCGATCCCCACGACGAAAGCGCCATCGCCAGTGCGCTCGGCCGCATCGCCAACGAGCCGCACACCGCACAAGCCTTGCGCGAAGCGGGAATCGAGCGCAGCCAAGCATTCCGCTGGGAAGTCACTGCGGAGCGAACGCTCGCGATTTACCGGGAGGTCCTCGGCCAATTATGAGCTTCACAGCTTCATCGTCTCGAAATGCGATCCGTCCCAGTGCATAAAACGATATTGGTCGGAAGTGATGGGCTCCGGGAAGGTGAAGCGGACGGCAGCCACCTCGCCGTCTTTTCCGAGCTCGTCCACGGTCGCGACAAACGGACCAGCCTGAAACGTCTGCCCCACTCGGAAGTATTTATTGGTCATCCAGAGCTGCTCGAAACACGACGGGAAATATCGCCCGTCCGCGGCCCGCACCCGGAGCGTTCGCTCGCCGGTCACTTCGACGTCAGCGTC
>DASXTY010000039.1:0-10132 GCA_036505155.1 Polyangiaceae bacterium
GGAGAGGCGTCCTTCGTTTGCGTCGGCGCTGACGGGCGTGGTCGCCATATAACTCATTGCCCAGACTACGAGGGCGAGGGAAATCGAATGCTGGGGTTAGTCACCCAGACGCTCAGCGGAGAAGTGGCGGTCATCGACCTACGTGCCCAGGTCGTCGATGTCGATCCTTCGACACCCGGATTTTCCTTCTTGCCGGTCGGCGCGCAGCCAGTGGATGTGGTCTCGACGCCGGACGGTGTTGCGAGTTTCGTCGGCGTTTCGGAGCTCGGCAAGCCGGGCATCTTCGCCCTGCCGACCACCTGCCTGGGGCCGCCGCGTAAGCGGCCGGACGGCAGCTTGGAGCCGGTGCGTGACATCACCAGTTTCCCCGCCTGCGCGCTCCCGGCAGCGCCGGGTGACATGGCGGTCCTCATCGATCCTCCCCTTGCCGATAGCTCCGTACGCGCAACTTGCTCGGGGACACTTTTCGACCCACTAGTTCCACCCCTTGCAGCTCAACGCGAGCTCTGCGCGGCGGATCTGACGAGCCCCGCGCTCGAGCCACCGGGGCGCCGCAAACTAGCGGTGGCGCTACCGGATCTGGGGCTCATCGCAATCCTCGACGCCCAGGAGTTATTGGACCGACCGCTCGGAAGTTTTGCGCCGTGCAATGTGGAAGCCTGGGTACGCTTGGGCACGGCTTTGCCGTCGACGGTGGAACAGCCGCTACCAGAGGACTTGTGGGAGCGAACGCCGGCTGGTGTTCCCCTAAAACGCACCGCTACGTATACCCTGAACGCTGGCGGAGCTTCCGCGCGACCAGCTGGTTTCGGCCTCATGGAGGACCACGGCCTGCTCTACGTAGCCGACCAGGGCGCGCCAGTGATCCACGTGCTCGACGTGTCCGATCCTTGCGCTCCTCTGGAAAGAGAACCGCTCTTTCCGGTCTCGCTCGGGTCTCGCGACCGTCTCGTCACAACCACGCGCCTCGCGGTGAGCCCCGTCGCACCGAACCGGTTTGGTCAGCGCGGCATCGCGTTGGGCCTGACTCCACCCAACGGCAAGCGCTTCCTCTACGCCATCGACGAATTCGACCAGCCGGGGGCGAGCGTGATGATTTTCGACGTGAGCCCTTGCAACCACGACGAAGGCTGCCAGGACCGTGCCCTGGGACGTCCGGATCTCGGCCAGTGCATCAACGATGACGGGACGGCGTATACGGGAGAAATGGGGAAGGGCCGTTGTTCCAGCGCGCGCACGCCGCTGGTGATGGCCGGATCGCCCGCTGTGCCGGGAAGGAGTTCAGACCGCATTTCGTTCGGATCCGCCGTGCGCGACGTCGCCTTCGCACTGCACGATTTGCCGCTGTCCGATCCAACCACCGGCACCACCACTACCGGCGTGTTCTGTAACCCCGATCCTTCCCTCCCGGCCGATGAACCGGGCGCTTTGCATCGACCTTCAACCGCCTCGCCGGTGGGTGCCGGACCCGGGCTTTTGCGGGGCGTATTTGGTTTCGTCCTGCTCACTAGCGGTCAGGTCGTCGTCATCGATACGGATGATTACGATGCCGCGTGCCGGCGCCCGGTCGAAACCAATCACGCCAAGATCGAAGATTTCCCCGACCCGCTTCAGGTGGAAGACTTCCGCGGTTGTCACGACGACCCTTCAGAGATTCAATACTACACGCTGGATGGGACACCGGGGGGCACATCCACCGTATCCGGCGAGGTAAGCTGCAGAGTTTTCGAACCGCATCGCGCTCGAGCCCGTGACTTCATCGGGATAAGCTCCTCACTGGGAATTCACGCGCCTGCGCTGGCTACATTTCCCCGCTTGAGCTCACTGGACGGCGGATTACCCACCGACCAAAGCCGCGACGGAAAGCTCCATCCCAAGCTCTTGCCGGTCGATTTCTCAAATCCGGAACCGACCGTGGAGAGCCCGATTCTGCCCGCCCAAGTTTTTATCGGCACCACGCTCTACAAAAACCAGCCGAACGCGGCAGCTCCGTTGCTGACGGATCCGGCACAAGCCGACCGCCTCGGCCTCACTCTTCCGATGCACACTCCGCGCGCCTACGCTTTTGACGAAGACGTGGGCGCCATTTACGAGGGTCCACTCTTCGGCTCTCGAGCGAGCGGATATCTGCAGGTGCAGGATGGATCCCCCTACTTTTTGCGCGACGACAGCACGCCTTTCTGTACCTTGGGCGTTCAGGACCAAAAGCGAACTCGCGAGTTAGGAGAGAAACAGTTCAGCCTGACACCGGGAGCGCCGGGTGATCCGCTGGAGACGTTTGCTCTGCGGCACGCGGATTACGTGCAAATCCTGGCGGACTTCTTGCCCGAGGAAGACTCGTATTGGAAAAGCGGCGTTGGGGCAAGCTGCGGCGGCGGGGGGCTCACGGCATGTAAGACCGCATTCGGAGCCGCCGATCAAACCCATCTAGAACCGCTTCGGGATCTGGCCATCCTCGAGGCTACGCAGATAGAACTCACGGTCGAGCCGCGCTATACCTCCGACCCCGAGCAAGCCAAATCGGTGATGCAACTCCTGCGCTGCTGTTTCCCAACCGCAGTCTCGTATACGGTTCGCGCCGGGCGACAGTGGCTGGTTCGCGGCGCGGGCAGCGGCTTTCGCCATGACATCATGCCCGACGCCAACGGCTCCTGTGTGCACGATCTCAGTCCGCTGCGGCGATTTTCGAAAGGTCGAGCATTCGAGATCTCCAGCCGGACCTGTCTCGCGGAGCCCGGCACAACACCCGATTGCGCCGTGGGCCCCGCGGCGCCAGAAGACGTGGTGTGCACTTACGACCCTGCAATCGGAGCGGTCAGCCCGGTCACCGAAGCCGCCGCATGTATCTTCGAGAGTACCACCGCGCGCTTCGCCATTTATCGCGGTCAGGAGCCCAGCGAGCGCGATATGAGCTTCCAATGGCAAACTATCGGCGCTTTCCGCCCCCTGTCCATGACCCTGGGACAGGGCGCTTCCGTACTGCCTCGGTCCATGTCCTACCTCTCCGAGCTCGGAATGCTCGCGGTCGTGGACGGCGCCTCCCTGGGGCTTTCCCTTTTGAGCCTGGACAGCCTCGGTGTAGTCGAGCCTTCGCCGTTCCTGTGACATGGACGCGCGACTGACGCCGGTGATGCAGCAGCACGCCGCTGCCAAGCGCCAATATCCCGACGCCATCATCTTTTTTCGCCTTGGGGATTTCTACGAAATGTTCGGCGACGACGCGGTGCTGGCCGCCCCCCTGCTCGACCTGACGCTCACCAGCCGAAACAAGGGCAAACCGGATGAGGTGCCGATGGCGGGAGTGCCCCACCACAGCGCCCACGGCTATGTCGCCCGCTTGCTCGAGGCCGGTCACAGGGTGGCACTTTGCGAGCAAATGGCCGATCCGACAAAGGTCAAAGGCATCGTGCCCCGCCAGGTGGTGCGCGTCATCACCCCCGGGCTGGTGACGGACGGCGAGCAACTGGATTCGCGGAGCAACAACTGGCTGGCTGCGCTGGAGATTGGGGGCGCCACAGTCGGTGTCGCCCTTTTGGATCTCTCCACCGCCGAGCTTCGGGCAGCGGGGTTTAGCGATTTATCCGCCGTGCTGGGAGAGCTCAGCCGAGCTGGCCCGCGCGAAGTACTGACCGGTTTTGCCACTGAGGAAACCGCCTCGAGCCTGACTCGGACGGAGGCGTTGACTGCGCTCGGCGCCGCGCTTCCGCTGGCGGCGGTGCGCGCCGATTCCGACCTGGACCCGGCACAAACCTCGAGCGAGCTCGGCGAGCTGGCCCCCGACACCGAGCACCTCGATCCGGCGGAGCGCGCGGCAGTGCGGCGAGCGCTGCGTTTTGCGCGCGCGTGCAATCCCGGCTCTCCCCTGCCGGTGCGCCGCATTGTCCGCTGGGATCCGGCATCGTTTTTGGCAATCGATACGACGGCGCAGGCCCATCTGGAATTGTGCAGCTCCCTGATGGGCGGGCCCGCATCCACCTTGCTCAAGGTCATCGACGCCACGCGAACGTCGGCGGGATCGCGCTTGCTCAAGCGCCGATTGCTTGCGCCTCTGGTCGAGGTAGCGCGCATCCGGCGGCGGCTCGACTTGGTGGAGCTGTTCGTCGTTCACTCGCGCCTCCGCAGCCAGCTCTTTTCCGCACTTTCCGGGGTGGGCGACTTGGAACGGGTCAGTGTTCGCGCCGCGCTCGGCGAAGCAACGGCGCGCGACCTCGGACTTTTACGCGATGGGCTAGAAGCGGCCGGCCGCACCGTGCAGCTGCTCGAGCAAATCGAAGATCCAAACTTGCGGGAAACATTGGGGCTCGGGTCGCTGCCCGAGCTGAGCGGGGACCGCCAGCCCGTCATCACTGTCGATACTGCCGAAGAGCTCCGGCGGGAGCTGGATTTGGCGTTGGTCGAGCGACCGCCAGCACAGCCCAAAGACGGTGCAATCTTCAAACGCGGGTTCGACCACGAGCTGGACGAGCTCGACTCGCTGCGCCGCGCCGGCACCGAGCACATGATCGCGCTCGAAGCTCGGTACCGGAACGAAACCGGCATCCCCACCCTCAAAGTGCGTTACACGCGCGTCTTTGGCTGGTATCTCGAAGTCAGCCGTTCGCAGGCGGCGCGCGCACCCGCCGGTTGGCGCCGCAAGCAAACCGTCGCAGGCGGAGAACGGTACACCAACCCTGAGCTGGATGAGCTGGCCGAGCGCATCGAAACTGCGGAACAGCGCCATCGCGAACGCGAGCTCGAGCTTTTGGCGACCTTGGTTTCCCGCGCGGCGAGCCAGAGCGAACCGGTTTGTGCTTTGAGCGCGCGCCTTGCTCGCTGGGACGTTGCCGCAGCACTCGCCGATGTGGCGCACCGGTTCGACTACTGCCGGCCAGAGGTGGATAACTCGAGCGTCTTGGAAATCCGCGACGGCCGACACCCCGTCGTGGAACGCCAAATCGCCCAGGGGCGTTTCGTTCCAAACGACGTGCACCTGGATATCGAGGCCGAACGGCTGTGGTTGGTGACCGGCCCCAACATGGCCGGAAAAAGCACCCTGCTCCGTCAGGTCGCGCTCACTGCAATCCTCGCGCAGATGGGTAGTTTCGTGCCCGCCCGCTCGGCGCACATCGGCCTGGTCGACCGAGTGTTATCCCGCGTCGGCGCCAGCGACAACCTCGCCCAAGGTCAAAGCACCTTCATGGTGGAGATGAGCGAAACCGCGCAAATCTTACATTGTGCAACGCGACGTTCGCTGGTGATTTTGGACGAAATCGGTCGCGGCACCAGCACCTTTGACGGGCTCGCCATCGCCTGGGCCGTGGCTGAATATCTGGATGAGGCAATCGGCTGCCGCGCCCTGTTCGCAACCCACTACCACGAGCTCACAGCGCTTTCCGAACAGAGCCAACACGTCGCCAACTACAGCGTCAGCGCGCAAGAGCTCGGCGATGACGTGGTGTTTCTCCATCGCCTCGTACCCGGCGCCGCCAGTCGCAGCTACGGCGTCGCCGTCGCCAAGCTCGCCGGCCTACCCGAGCCGGTCTTGGCGCGCTCACGCGCCTTGCTCGCCCAATTGGAAAACCAGTCGGATTCCCCGGCCGTGAAGCACACTCGCCCTTCGCGCGAGCACCCACAGCAACTCAGTCTTTTTGCTCCGCCCGCGGCGACGCCGCCGGCGCACGCGCACGTTATCGATCTATTGCGCGCGCTGGATATCGATAACTTGACGCCGATGGAAGCTTTACAGCTCGTGGCAAGATTGAAGCGGGAGCTTTGAGCAATCCGGGGCAGCGGGAATTGTTACATTTGAGCGTGGGGTAGAGTGCTCTTGGCGTCTGCCTCCGCATCCGGGACACTTTCCGAAACGTCGGTGGGTCGCTTGAGGAGCGACTGCAGCTCCATGCGCAATCGGCGAATCACATCTGGGTGCGCGGCACTCACATCGATCCGCTCACCAGGATCGCTGTCGAGATTATAGAGCTCCGACTGGATACGTCGCATCCCGTGCCGGGTGCGTCTACAAAGGCTTATGTAGTCGCGCGTCGGAGCTCAAAAAGGTGCTGATAGGCGAAAAGGTTCGGCCGCATTCGAGCCATGAAATAGTCGAGCTTTTCCAAATTGTTCGACACGGACTTGCCCAGCGCCTTGGGAACGACGTTCTCCCAAGGGACAGGCGTGTGACGCTCGCCCACCACTTCGAGCCCGGCGTCTGAAAATAACCGCTGGGCCGAGGCGCGGGTGAAGAAGCGCAGATGCCCGCGATCCAGTATGCCTTTATTCGAATACTCGAAACTGCCCCGCAGCAGTTGGCCTCGCACCGACCAGTGAACGGCGTTGGGTAGGGACACCAATATCCTGCCCTCCGGGGCCAGGTGATCCACCGCCGCGGTGAGGAGCTCCCGGGGATTGGGCAGGTGCTCCAGGACGTCCGCCAACATCACCACGTCGAAACGGCGGTCTTTCGCCAGCGGCAATTCGGATTCTAAATCGGCACACAGGAACTCATCGAGCTCGAAGCGCGGCGGCGCCGTGTCGATGCCCACCACGTAATGGCCCCGAGTCTTCAAAATGTGCCCGAGCTCCCCGGTTCCACAGCCCAGGTCGAGCACCCGCGCAGGCGGTCCCACGAGCTCAATCAACTGAGAGTGCGAAGACAGAGGACTCCGCTTCAGGCTGTAGGTCGGTAGAACCTCGTACTCTGGCCGATGCCCCAGCCCAACCTGGTGAAGCTCGTACTCGAGAACCGACTTCACCACGTCTCTCGCGTATTTCAATCCGTTGACGTGGCAGATCTCGTCACCGTAATAGGTCGGGATGGGCCTTTCCACCACGCGCAGCCCCGCCGCGTGGAACTGGATGATAATCTGAGTATCGAAATGAAAATCGTGGGTGTTCTTGTCGAAAGGAATTTGTTTCAGGGCGTGGCATGAATAGGCACGGTATCCGGAGTGGAACTCGCTGAGCGCCGTGCCCAACATCAGATTCTCGAAGGCGCTCAGGATCTTGTTCCCCACATATTTGTAGAGCGGCATGCCGCCCCTGAGCGCGTCGCCTCGGGCCAGCATTCTTGAGCCAAAAACCGCGTCCGCTTCGCCGCGTTCCAGCGGAGCCAAAAGCTCGGGAAGAGCCTCGGGCGCGTATTGGCCATCCCCGTGGAGCAACACCACGATGTCGTAACCCCGCTCTATCGCATAGTTGTAACCGCGGATTTGGTTTCCGCCGTAACCCAGGTTCTTTTCATTCCGGAAAACGCTGAGTTTTGCCTTGGAATGAACCGCCTTGTAGCCCAATCCCACCAGGTAGGTGTCATCTTGGCTGGAGTCGTCGAAAACGAAAACCTCATCCACCTTTTCCCATACTGACTCCGGTATCCTTTCCAGCACGCTCCGGAGCGTCGCGACCGCATTGAAGGTCACGATGAAGATTCCGATGCGCTTGCGTGCCCTCGGCTCTTGAGCCGGAACCAGACCCGGGTCTTGATATTCGAGCTGGGTGGGCGCGCTGACCATCTTCGCTAGTGTCCTGAGTCCGCAATTTCTTCCGGAATTGCTGGACTGCCGCTTCGCGGCCCGCTGCTTCGCAGCGGCAGGCCACTATCTTTGTTTTGTAGGGGCGCCTCGCGCCCCTCTCGGCCTTCGGCCGATTCACCCCCAGAGAAAAATTCTCCGCCGAATTTTGCTAGTGTGCTCACCATTATTGATGCCATCTACGGTCTCAGCACACTAGCGCAAGGTGGGGGGGCCGACCGGGTCCGCGAGCTTGTCGAGCGCAACAACCATGTCATCACCATAGCGGAACACGGCTGCTGAAGCCAGCCGCTCCGCCATCTCGGAGCTGCCTGCGCCCGGAAGTCGCCGCGCATCACGGATCCACTCTCGGAACGGAAGAAAATAGGCGGGGGCTCGTCCGCGAAGGTACGGTAGGTGGATCATCAGGTGTGTCACTCCGAAATTCCGGCGAAGCTCCAGCACCGGCTCGAGCGAAGCGGCGAAGTAGGCATCGATCAGCGCGCGCATGCGCCGGCGCATCTCGAGCGCATAGCCGGTGTGAAACGCTTGATGTGTTTCGTAGGTCAATAACATGCGCCTCCGCGCGACATAGGGGATGTAATCCGCGACGCCACCCGGCCAACCAGCGATGAGAGCGTCCGGAGGCAGTCGCCCGATGGCTTGCAGCAACGGCTCGGAGGCGGATGCGCGCGCGGTCAGCCCGGCTCTGGGATCGCCCCTTTTGCCAATCAAAATCAGCAGGAGCAAGCAAATACCCAAAGTCCCAGCTTGTCGGAGCTCGTGCCGCCGGTGAGCCCAAAGCTCTACCCAACCGGCGAGCGCCGCCGGAACCATCACGCTCACCAACAGCGGCGCGGTGTACAGCACATATCGCTGCGGCAAATAGAAATAGGGCGCACTATAGCGCGCAAGCAGGTGTCCGGCGAGTGCGCACACTGGAAGCAAGAGCAGCCGGCGCGCCTCGGACCGTCGCGATGCGAGCACGAGCCACCCACCGATGGTTACCGCTAAGAGAAAATCCGTGAGCGCGACCTCTAGATTGGCCGGCGCCGGGGCGGCCCGTAGCTTTTGTTGCATCGAGGCCGACCAAGGCTCACCGGAACCGATCAGGGAGGGCTCTAAAAGGGGCAAAGCGTCGGTGAAGAACCCGCTGAACGGTGCCCGGTCCTCTGGCAAATACCTTCCTCCGGGGCCGATCTCGGGGAACTCGTCCTGCATCGAGGGGGTGATCACTTGTCCGAATTTCCTCCCGCCAAGGGCCGTCGGTACAAGCAGCACCACTGAAAACGCCGCAGTCGCCGATACCACCAGCGCGCGATGCTGAAACGACCATTTTTGCGCGGGTCCACGGTCGGCCGAAGGCCAAACCAAAAGCAACAGAGCTAAACACAGCCCCGCAGGCACTGCCGCGGCAGGATACAGCGAGGCGCCCACGCACACGACCACCGCGAGGGCATAAACTCGAGCGTGAACCAGCGCCACCATCGCGGCCGCGACAATGGGAAAGCCAAACGAGCGCGGGAGCCCTCCAGTCATGCGAGCCAGGTACACGCTGCTCCCGAGCGCGATGGCCAGCGACGCGCCCGCCGCCCATACGCCGCCGAGGCGCTTGGTGGTGAGCGCCACTGAAATCAGCACCACTGCCAAAAGCAAATAGGGTAGGAGCTTGCTGAGCCGTTCCGCGTCCCATAACCAGGCCCCCACCGTGTACAGGAATCGATATCCAACCGGCATGTTCGCCAGGAAGTAGTCGGCGATGTAGTCGTTCCGGAAAAGCCTGGAGTCGCTGTAACGGAAGAACGGAAAAATCTGCTGCCGAACGTCGTCGTTGAAATAGTCGCGACTCCAAGAAAGCCGCACGTGGCTCTGGAGCGCAGGAAAGTCCATGAAAGCCAGCAGCGCCAGCACCAGGAGCCAGGGCAAGCACCGTCCCAATTGGACCCGGACGCGCTCCGGAACTGTCGCCCGGAAATAGGCTCGCAGATCATCTCCGCGCGTTCGGAAAACGTTGGCAAGGGTCATGCAATTTCTTGCGACAACGGTGGCTCTACCGCCTACCCGGGCCTCGCGAAGCGTAGTTGGTTTTCATCCATTCGCGATACGCACCGGTTCTGACGCCGGCTATCCATTGCGGGTTATCCAGATACCACTTTACGGTCTCTCGGATCCCGCGATCGAAATCGTGTTGCGGCTTCCAGCCGAGCTGGCTCCTCAGCTTGGTACAGTCAATGGCGTAGCGCAGGTCGTGTCCGGGGCGGTCCTCCACGAACGTGATGAGCTTTCGGAGCGAAGCTTCCGGAATGCCCGCGAGCGCACTCACCGCGTCCACGAGGGAGGATACGACTTCGAGATTCGTACGCTCCTCTTCGCCGCCGATGTCGTAGGTTTGTCCGCTGGCTCCTCGCCCGAGAATCATCCAAATTGCCTCTGCATGGTCCTCCACAAACACCCAGTCGCGCACGTTGGTGCCGGTTCCGTAAATAGGCAGGCTTTTGCCCTCCAGCATGTTCAAAATCATGAGCGGAATCAGCTTTTCGGGGAACTGGCACGGACCGTAGTTGTTGCTGGAGTGCGAAAGCGTCGCCTTCACGCCGTAGGTACGCGCGTACGCGCGCACCAGATGGTCAGATGCCGCTTTGGAAGCC
>DASXTY010000040.1:0-1857 GCA_036505155.1 Polyangiaceae bacterium
GCGCGCGTACGTCTGCGAGCGGTGAGTTTGCTGCCAGAACTCGAGGTGCTCGGCGGCTGCGCTATATCCCCATCGCGCGCAGCACTTTCCCGGTCGCCGTCGGCTTCTTTGCCAGCTTCTTCGGAGGACCGCTGGCAATGATCCGGCCGCCGCGCTCGCCGCCCCCGGGGCCGAGCTCGATGACCCAATCGGCGCCGGCGATCACCAACGGGTGATGTTCGATGATCACCAACGTGTCGCCTCGGTCGACCAGGCGGCTGAGGACGTTCATGAGCTTGGAGACGTCGGCCAGGTGAAGACCGGTGGTCGGCTCGTCGAGAACATACAAGGTGGGCTCGTGGCGCGCGGAGGCGGTGAGCTCAGCGGATAACTTCAGGCGTTGCGCTTCTCCGCCGGAAAGGGTGTTAGAGCCTTGGCCAAGGGTGACATATCCCGCGCCGAGGTCGCACAAAGTGGAGAGGGGCTGGCGGATCGCTGGATGGTTCGCGAACACCTCGGCCGCGTGTTCTGCCGTCAGATGTAAGATGTCGGCGATGGAGTGGCCGAGGTAGCGGATGCCGAGCGTACGCGGCTCGAAGCGCGCGCCGCCGCAGGCCGGGCAAGGCGTCACCACGTCCGGCAAGAAGCTCATTTCATGGGTGATGGAGCCCTGCCCCTCGCAGGTCGTGCAGCGTCCGCCCTGGGTCGTATTGAACGAGAAGCGCGCTGGGGAAAAGCCCTGGACCATGGCATCGGCGGAACCTGCGAAGAGCCTCCTCACATCATCCCAAATCCCCAAAAAGGTGGCTGGTACTGAGCGAGGGGTGCGGCCAATCGGTGACTGGTCCACGGCGACCGCGCGACGCAGCGCGGTGTGACCGGACAGGGAGTGGAATTTTCCGGGATCCTCGGCGACCAAATCGAGTTTTCGGCGCAACGCCGGCAAGAGCACTTGACGCACCAGGGTGCTCTTCCCGGAGCCGCTGACACCGGCCACCACGGTCAAACGGCCAAGAGGGAACTCGGCGTCGACGGCGCGAAGGTTATGGTGAGCGGCGCCGGTCAAGCGAAGCACCTTGGGTGCCATGGCGGGAAGCGCGGGGCGCACATCGGGCGGTGCCGAAAGCGCGCGGCCGGTGGGCGAATCGGGTTGCGCCAGCACCTCGGCGGGCGATCCGTGCGCCACCACGCGCCCGCCGTGCTCTCCACCTCCCGGCCCGAGGTCAATCACATGATCTGCCGCGCGGATGGTGTCCGCGTCGTGCTCCACCACGACCACGGTGGAGCCGATGTTCACCAGCTTTCGCAGATTGGTGAGCAATCGATGGGTGTCGCTGGGATGCAGTCCGATGGTCGGCTCATCCAGGACGTACAGAGCGCCGGTCAAACCGGCGCCGAGCTGCGCGGCCAGGCGAAGGCGCTGCATCTCCCCCCCGGAAAGGGTGGGTGCACGCCGATCCAGAGCCAAGTAATCCAGTCCCACTTCGCTCAAAAAGCTCAAGCGTCGATCCAGCTCCGCGACAATGGGCTGGGCTACCAGGAGCTCCTCGGCGGAAAACCGCCAGCGCCGCACTTGCGCCAAAGCAGAGCGCACCGTTCGTGAAGTGAGCTCGTGGTAGCGTTCGCTCTGAAGTCTCACTCCGCGCGGAATGGGCGCGAGCCGGGAACCGTTGCAAGCGGAACAAACACGGCTTTCTTGCTCGTCCACAACCCCTTCGCCGTCGCATGCTCCACAGCGACCCTGCCGCGTGTTGAACGAAAACCAGCGCGGATCCAGATCGGGCACCGAAAAGCCGCATATCGGGCAGGCGCTCAGCTGGGAAAATAGCCGCTCGGATCCGTTTGCCGCCCGAAGCTTCACCGATCCCCGCCCCCAGC
>DASXTY010000041.1:0-10087 GCA_036505155.1 Polyangiaceae bacterium
GCAGTTTGAGGCGCGCGACGACGTTTCAGCGCCCGATCCCGCCTATCGAGTCGATGAAAAGCCCGACGCCGCAAGGGCTGGACCTGCGGCTGACGCTTGCTCCAGAAGGCGAGCTTGGCATTGGTATCGACCCTCCACATGTACACCGACGCCTCCGGTCATGCAGAAACGATGGTTGCTGGATCGACTTTTGGCGCGGGCCGGAATCGGAAGCCCGTGCGCCTTGGGTGCTGCATGGTGCCCATGAGAGTCAAAAGCGTGTAACCTTGCATGCAGGTTCGAGATGTCACGCCTGACCTTAGCCGCCTTCGTGTGGATCGCAGGCACTGTCGCATGTGCAATCGGGTGTCGCTCATCTCAGCGGAAGACTCCACCGGCAGCAGAGCCCGCAAAGAGTCAGTCGCATTCCTCCGTCTCGAGCTCCAAGCCGCAGGTCGTCGTACCGGTGACCCGGCGTTCGCCGCCTAAGATTAGCGCCGGGCAAGGTGGCACCTGCGCCATTACGCGCGAAGGTGCTATATATTGTTGGGGGAATCCGCTGGCAAACGAGCCCTACGGTACTGGGCCGAGGCGCCTATCTCGACAGGGTCTCTACGAGCAAGTCGCCTACAACGGGACCGCCTGCGGCCGCACGCCCGAGGGCGAGGTGTGGTGCGCCGGGTTCAACGACCATGGGCAGCTTGGCGCCGCATCGACGGAGACCTGCGAGGTGAAAGCGCGTCCGAGGCCGTATCACGTGCCTTGTTCGAGCTCTCCGCTGCGCGTGCGAGGGTTGCCTACTGCTGTCGATATCGCGGTAAGTTACCCACGAAGCTGCGCGATTACCACCGACGCTCAGGTTTACTGCTGGGGGGATAGCATCGCGTTAGGATTTCCCTGTCCCGAACCATGCGGTCCAGCAGAGTCTTCAAAGGCTCCATACCGCGTGCCGGGGCTTGAGAGAGTCCGCCGTCTCGCGTTGAGTCCCACCTTCGCTTGCGCACTCCGTGACGACGGAACGGTCTGGTGCTGGGGATCCAACGCGGATGGGGAGCTCGGACGGGGTTTCTTTGACCTATCACGTGATGGATCGACTGGACCAGTGCTCCACAAAGAGCCTGCGCAAGTCAGTGGGCTCCGTGGGGTCATCGACATCGGAGTCGGCGCGAACCACGCTTGCGCTCTCCAATTTGAGGGCTCGATCCAACGTCTCTACTGCTGGGGCCGGAACAACGTTCGGCAGCTTGGCGTGGACACGAGCGGAAAATGCGAACAGGACGATTGCTCCGTGACCCCGGCGCGCGTCCCTCTAGTGCCGGGGTCCGCCACGGTTGCCGCGCTCGCCGTTGCGGAGAATTCCAGCTGCACTCTGCACCGAGACGGATCCCTGTACTGCTGGGGGAGCGACTGGAAAGATTGGCTTGGGATCAAAGCCAGTGCGGTTTGCGACTGCGTCAAGTCGCCCAGCCAAGTCATGAACATGCCGCCGCTAACGCAAGTGGCTAATGGAGGTGATCACCTGTGCGCAGTGACCGCCGAGGGGGCGATCCGTTGCTGGGGTCAGACCGTCGTTCGCGGAGGGCTTGGGTTTCCCACCAAGGCGGCGCATTGTGATAGGTCGTGCCCCGCTCCTCTTGGGGGGTGTGACACTTTCTGCATCGAGCCCGCGACCGTTGTGCCGGGTGTGATGGTCGTCCCGCAGTCACTGCACCCCTGACCGCTGCAGCACTCGATTCGCATTTTTCTGTGATCAGCGGCGTCCGTAAGCGCGGAGCAAGCGTACGGCCATGGACATCTTGAGGGGGAAGGAGGTCGGGGGGAGCGTGGGGTATGAGCCGGAGCCGGGAAAACTGGGAGCGATTGGTCGACGAACTGAAGCAGAGCGGCATGAGTCAAGTGCAATTCGCGCGCAGGCGCGGCGTAGCGCTGTCGACACTCCAGTACTGGCTGCGCAAGCTTCGCGACGAGAGCGGATCAAAGGATCGAAGATCAAGGGCGGTTAAATTTCTGCCAGTTCGAGTCACCAGGAGTGCGATCGACAGCCAGCGCAGGTGGGAAGCAGAAGTGGGGACAGTCCGGCTGCGTTTTGAGGTGGGCACCGACGTAGCGTATGTGGCTGCGCTGCTTGAGCGACTGGGCGGCTAGCGTGTTTCTGCTGCCGCCGAGCGTGCGGATTTTCATCGCGACCGAGCCCGTCGATCTTCGAAAGGGATTCGAGGGCTTGGGGGCAATCGTGCGAACTGGCTGGGGCCGCGACCTGTACAGTGGTCACTTGTTTGTTTTTCTGGGACGTCGACTGGACCGTTGCAAGATTTTGTATTTCGATCGCGGGGGACTGGTGCTCTATTACAAACGATTGGAACGCGGCGGCTTTCGCTTACCGCCCCGTGGCGAGGATGCGCGAGCAGTTGAGATGGACGGCACGCAGCTGGCGATGTTGCTTGACGGCATCGATGTAGCGAAGGTCGAGCGCCCCAAGCACTGGCGACCGAAACGCAGCGCTGCCTGAACCCAGCTTGGTGTGGGACATGGAACACATGGACCCACATTTTCATGGGAAAAACTGGATCGGGCGTGCAAAAGATGATCAAAGCGCTGCAGTGCCTCCTGACGATCACGATTGCGGTTGGCGACAGTACGCGCTGGGGCTGCAAGACAAGCTCGAGAAGGTGCAAGCCGAGCTCTCAGAATTGAAACGGCTGCAGCTTGGTCCGAAGAGCGAGAAGCTACCGTCGATGCAGCGGCAGGTCCGCCGCAACCGTGATCAGAAAGAGGCTCTGGCCGAGGCGCGTCGCAAGCGGCGCGAACGAGCGATCGCCAAGACCAAGTTGGTCACTGAACCGATCGACGTGAAGGTCCCCGAGGAGCAGCACCAATGCCCCAAATGTGGCAACCCAGAGCTTCGCAATGTCGGCGACGGCAAACCTTCGACCATTTACGAATATGTGCCCGGTTACTTCCGACGCCAGATCTACCGGCGCGAGACACTGGCTTGCCGTTGCGGCGAATACATCGTCAACGCACCGTGTCCTGACAAGACGACGGACAAGACACAATACGGACCCGGCTTCATAGCGCACCTGATGGTCAGCAAGTGCGGCGATTCGATTCCGTTATATCGGCTGGAAAAACAGTATCGAAGAGTGGGGATCCCGATCGCGCGCAGCACCATGACCGACCTGTTCCACAGAAACGCCGAGCTGCTCTCAGCGCTGCCCAAGCGGCTGCTCGAGTGCGTAGCGCAAAGCGAAATCGTGCAAGCAGACGAGACCAGCATCAAGATGCTCGGCACCACCAAACGCGCCTACCTTTGGACCTTTATCTCCGGCAAGCTCATCGCTTACCGCTTCAGCGCCGACCGCAGCGGCCAGACACCCAAAGAGGTCTTGGGCGGAACGCGCGGAACACTGGTGGTCGATGCGTACACGGGATACAACCACGTGACCCGCGTCGACGGCCGAACACGAAGCGGTTGTCTCGCTCATGCGCGAAGAAAGCTCTTCGTGGCACAAGATGCTGAGCCTGACGTGGCGCTGCCGCTCGAGATCATCGGGAATCTGTACCTCATCGAGGATGACGCCGAACAGCTCGGCGTCGAGGGCACCGCCGAACATCTCCAGCTCCGTCAACAACGAGGCCGACCTCTGATGGCGAAGCTTTTGTGCTGGCTGCGCAAGCACCGCGGGCGCCACCCACCCAAGAGTAAAACCGGCCGTGCCGTGAGCTACGCGTTGAATAACCGCCGCCAGCTTTGTCGCTTTCTCTTCGATGCCCGGATTCCGCTAGATAACAATCGCGCGGAGGCCGCTCTGCGCCCGGTCGCTCTGGGAAGGAAAAATTTTCTCTTCGTTGGAAACGAAGATGCCGGAGAGAACATCGCCGGCCTCTATTCGCTGGTAGCCACTTGCGAGGCCAATGGCGTCAATCCCATCGAATATCTCAAAGACGTCCTCATCCGCATCAGCACCCATCCGGCCCATCGAATTGACGAGTTGCTGCCTGATCGCTGGAAGCCTCCGTAAGCTTCCTAGCTATTTTCAAGGGCGTATATCGTCGGACGCTTACATTGCGGCGGTATCCGGGAGCTCGGGCATGCGCTCGCGCCGCCAGCCGGCCAGGGACGGCCAGCAAGTCATCGTAGGTGGCGCGTCGCTTTGCGGGTTCAGACACGGCTCGAACGTAGCACGGACGACGCTCTCCGCTTTCGAAGCATATCTTCCAGCGCAAATCCGAGTGCTCCCGCCCGGCGCGCTTCGCGGGTGACGCCGGCGCGTCCCCACAGGGCAAAGCGCGGATCGTCGACAGGCTCCGGAAGATAGGGGAGCTTCCTTTGGAGTCGTGCGAGATCCGCGACGCCGAGAGGCTCGGCCTGCCAGCGCGCTTCGCCGACCAGCGCGGAACGCTTACCGCGCAGACCGAACACGTCGACTTCGCACTGCGCGCCCCGGGTGGACCACCAACGTCCAACCACCAGGTCTTCGGGAGCTCCTGATCTCGCACGAGCTGTGCAGCGTGCGCGCGAGCCGCCTCCTCGAACACCCAACCGACGTGCTGTTGCCAGCGAGGCGACATGCGGGACAGTACCGCACGGCCCTGGCCACCTTCGATTTCGCTTTGGGTCGCGTACAAACAGGAAAACCAAAAAGCCAGATACGCATCGGCAATCTCGTAGAGAGGTCTCGCGGCCTTGGGCGCACCCACTGGTAGCGCCTTGCGCACGAAGCCTGCACGAACCAGCGTTTCGAGTGGAGCTTCGACCCGCTGCCCGGCATCGCTTGCGATCTCGCTGAAGCGCCGTCGTCCGCGTCCGATGGCCGCCAGAATCCGCGCATGTCCGCCGCTCGGCGGCAGTTCTTCGGCCAAGATCCCGGATGCATCCGTGAGCAAAAGGCCCCCGGCACTCGTCGCAAGGACTAGCAGGTTCTCCGCAACGGTGCTTTCGGGTCCCAGGCGAGCAAGTGCAGTGGGTAGCCACCACAGGCCGCGTAGGCTTCGAGGTAGTCAGCGGGCGCCAGCTTGGGTAGAAATGCGCGTGCGCGCACCAGGTCGAGCGGATCGAGCCGGAGCGCCAGGGTTGGGCGTCCTCGAAGTGCGCCGCCGGCACCCAGGAGTCGTTCAATCACTGAAACCGCTGATCCGGTCAGTACGAGCATCAGTTTGGAACTGCGCAGCAAGTGGTCCCATACCACCTGAATCATGCTGGCTAGCGCGGGAGTCGAGCCGAGCAGGTAGGGAACCTCGTCGAGTATCAGAGCCAGGGGCTCGTCCTTCGCCAGCGCCACGAACCAGCGGAACGCCGCCTCCCAGGACGAAAAGGAGCCGCCCGCTAAGTCCCCCATACTGTCGCCCAGATCGCGCCGCACCGATTCAACCAGGCGCCCCAGCTCCACTCTGTCACCGTGGCGAGCAAAGACTGCGATCCCAGTGGAGGACAGGCTAGGCCCGCCTGGCCTGGGGGGTTACCACCCCGCCCTTATTGAACACCCTGTGTTGTTGCTGCACCTATAATGCTGCTCGGCTTATGCCGTCTCGGCCTGAAACATGACCACAGCGCCTGCTCCTGATCGGCTCGAAGAGGACGCGGGCGGCGGGATTTCGCTGGTTCGACTGTGGGCCGCGGTGCGCAAGCATTGGCTCTTGGTAGCCGCCACGGCCGTGGCGACACTGGTCGCTTCCGCGTTTTACACGCTGGGGCAAAAGAAGATCTACGCATCTAGCGTCACGGTGCAGATCGAGCCGAATCCGCCGCGACCGCTGGGAAATGAAGTGCAGACAGTGGTGGAGATGGGCACCGGCGCCTACTGGAGCAACAAGGAATATTACCAGACGCAGTTCAAGATTATTCAGAGCCGGCGGGTTGCCGAAGAAACCGCGCGATCGTTGGGCTTGCACCGCGACGGCGCATTCCTTGCCAATTTGCCCCCCGGAGCTTCCGCACCGGCTGCGGATGTTGCCATCGCTCAAGCCGCCAATGTGCTCCGCGGCCGGTTGCAGGTCGAGCCGGTGAAAGACAGCCGCCTGGTCACGGTAACGGTCGAAGACGCAAATCCGGCGCGAGCGCAACGCGTCGTTACGGCGCTCGTGAACACCTACCTCGAGCAGAATCTGGACGATGTTCTGACCTCGACCACCTCGGCCACCGACTGGCTGCGAGGGCAGCTCGGCAAGCTCAAGAAGGAGCTCGAGGGCAGCGAAATGGCGCTGCACGATTACAAAAAAGACAAGCAGATCCTGTCGGTTTCCATCGATGACCAGTCGAACATGCTGCGCGAGGAGATGCAGCAGCTGAACGCGGCCTTGATCAAGGTTCGGACGGACCTCGAACAGATCAAGTCGCGCCACGATGAGCTGGCCAAAGTCAGCGCCAAGGATCCCACCAATCTTCCGGCGACCGAGCTCTTGAGCAGCGCGCTGCTCCAGCGGCTGCGCGAAAACTACATCGACGCGAAGCGGCAGTACGATTCTCTGGTTGCCGCCGGAAAGGGCGCGAATCATCCGGATGTGAAGTCGGCAGGCGCGCGCATCACTACTTCGCGTGAGGCACTGCTCAGTGAAGTTCACAACATCCAGGGAGCGGTGGAGCGGGACCTGGCCGCCGCCAAGCAGCAGGAAGCTGGGCTTGGCCGCTTGTTCGAGAACGCCAAAAAACGCGCTCTCGATCTGAACCTTCTGGAAATTGAATACAATCGGTTGCTCCGCGAAAAGACCAACACGGAAAAGCTCTATTCCGTAGTTTTGGAGCGGACCAAGGAGAGCGACCTGACGCGGTTCATGCGTTTCAACAATCTGCACGTGGTGGACCGCGCTCTGGTGCCGAACACCCCGGTTCGGCCGAGGCTCTCGCTTGGGCTCGCGGTCGGCGCCTTCGCGGGCCTGGCGCTGGGACTGGGGCTGGCTCTCGGCAGGGATTTTTTGGACCGGAGCATCAAGACCCCCGAGCAGCTCGAGCGCGAGCTTCGCCTGGCTTTTTTGGGTCTCATTCCTGCGGGCAACCAAAACACCGCCTCCAATGGCTACGGTTACGGCTACCGGGCCCGAAACCGCGACCGGCAGAACGCGAGTCCGAGCTCCCCGCACGAGCTCATCGTTCACGAGCAGCCGACCAGCGGAATTGCGGAAGCAGCCCGCGCCATCCGCACCAACATACTTTTCATGGCACCCGACAATCCGCACCGGCGACTGCTGGTCACCAGCGCCGCGCCGGCGGAGGGCAAAACCACCGTCGCCTGTTGCCTTGCGATCGCCATGGCTCAAGCCGGCCAGCGCGTGCTCCTGCTGGATGCCGATTTGCGGCGCCCGCGCCTGCACCGGATCTTCGGTCGCACCAACGCCTTCGGTGTGAGCTCGGCGCTGCTCGATCCTTCGGTGCTGGACCGTGTCACGCTCGAGACCGCCGTCCCCAATCTCAGCCTGTTGGCTGCCGGCCCTCACGTTCCCAATCCATCCGAGCTCCTGCAAAGTGAAAGTTTCGGACGCCTGCTCGACAGCCTGAGCCAGAGCTATGATCGGATCGTCATCGACAGCTCCCCGGTTGTGCCGGTAACCGACGCCGTTATCTTGTCCACCAAAGTGGACGGCGTGGTGCTGGTGGTGCGCGCATTCAAGACGTCCCGAGAAATCGCACAACAAGCACGGAGAGCTCTAGTGGACGTCGGGGGGCGTCTGATCGGCGCCGTGCTGAATGCGGTGGATCTCACCCGTGGAGATTACGGCTACCGATATTATCAGGCCTATGGTTACGCACAAAAAGCGGATCCGGCGGGTGCGCCAGTCGAAGCCAAGAGCAAAGACCACATCGCCTGAGGTGACCGCGCTGAGTTCCCGCTTGACTCCTCGCGGCTCGAGTTCCAATCAATCCGCAGCGGTATCCTCGGAATCCTCCAGGTCGAGGTACAAGCGCAACGCCGATTCGACCTCCGCCATTCGCCGGGCGGCAAGCGGAGGTCCGATAGGATCGGACCCGATATCCGCCTGATGAAGCTCTTGCACATGCTCGCAAAGGAGCATGGTGGGTCGAGTCAATCCGCCGTCATTCGCCGCAAGTCGAACATGAGTCACCAGAGGTCGCAAGCGGGTCGAACCCGGCACCACGGTGACGTACGAAGAACGCAAATTGAATCGGTCCGAGGACACGATGAGCACCGGCCGCCGCTTGTCTAAATCCGCCCAATACAAAACACCGCGGCGGAACGTGCTCATCGCCCCTCGTCGTCCACGTCACGCCGACGCTGGGACCGGTTGAACGCTCTTACCATCCGCGCTTGCTCGCCCCGCTCCGAGGGGGTTAGGCCCGCGTAATACGCGTCGAGCGACGCCTCAATTTCCCGTTCACGAGCTTGCGCAACCAGCAGCTCGAGCGCCCTTTCCACGGCAGCGCTTCGGTTGCGTGCGCCCAGCCGCTTGGCTGCGAGCTCCGCCCGCTTGACCAGAGGTCCTGGCAACGACACTGTCACACGAATTTTCATACAAGAATCATATGCGTAGTAGGAGGAATGTCAAGCTTCGGATGCGTGACTGGGGGGCGGCGCCTTTACCCTCGATCGCACGCATTTTGGCCGGTGGCTTCACGTATTGCCCGCAGCGCCTGGTTCCGGTCCCGGTAGCCGGATTTGACCAAATCGGAGCCTCCGGCAATTTGGATGTATAGAGCCCTCTCCCGTGTCGCCTAGTCCGCCCGTTCAAGCCAGCCGCCTCGCGCGCAACCTCTCGATTCAGGCCGAGCTCTTGCGCGTCTGCCGGACGCTCAGCGAGCGCGGTATCGACAGCATCGTCCTGAAGGGCGTCCCGCTCGCCCATCGAGTTTGGGGCGGCTTGGGCCGTCGGGAGCGCGCCATGCTGGACAACGACGTGTTGGTCCGGGTGGCAGACGTCGGGAAAGCGGCGTCGGTGCTCGAGGCGCTCGGTTATCGCCCTTTTCAGAATCGGCCGCTGCCATCGCGTTTCGACGTCGAGTTCGAGCTCGCCTTCGTGACCAGGACGAACAGCGGCGCGCTGTTCGTGGACTTGCACTGGGCGCCGTTTCCTCCCTTGCTCTATCCGGTGAGTGAAGAGCTCGTGTGGCGGCGCACCGAATTTTTCGAGCTGGATGGGCTCGAGTTGCGCGTGCTCGACCCGGCGATGACGCTGGTGGAGCTCGCTTCTCACTTTGCACAGCACACCTTTTCCGCAGCTTGGGTGCTCAAAGACTTGGCGGCCGCATGGAATACCTGGTCAGAACGAATCGACCGCGAGGATTTGCAGCGCCTGGCCGAAGAGACCGGGCTCGTTCATGCGCTGGATTTCGCCCTTGGAGCAGCCGAGGATCTGGCTCTACTCCAAGCGCCACCGCCTCCGCGCGTCTCACAAAGGGCTCAGCGGTTGCGGGCGCTTTTGCCCGCCGAACGGCTGGCGGACGCGCGTCCCCGCCACGACTACGTGCGCGCGATGCTGGCGCTCTCGCTCGCCCCCTTGCCCCAAATCCCGCGCTGGCTGCGCTACCAGGTCTTCCCTCCCATCGAACAGATGGCGGCGATTTACGAAAGCCCAGTCTCGACTGCGCTCTACTTACGTTACGCGACCCGGCCGTGGCGTCCGCTGGGCCGGCTGTTGGCGAGGCGTCGGCCGTGAAGCCCCAATGGGTCAAGAGCGGAAGCGGACGAGAGGACCCGGCGCGGGTGGCGTTTTGATCGGAAGCCGGCATATTTGATACGATTTGCCGAATGCTAGCGGAACGCCTATCCGAGCACGATGACACTCCCGTCGGAGACTGGACGTCCGGTGGAATCAGGAAGCTTGACATCTACGCGAAGCTCGGCGTGCGCGAAGTGTGGATCTGGCGCCGAGCTCGCCTGACGGCTCACGCGTTCCTGGGCGAGCGCTACCAGGAGGTTGCAGAGAGCCGGCTTCTGCCGGGAATCGATCTTGCCGAGCTCGCCGGGTCCCTGGACCGGCCCACGGCGAGCCAGGCCATTCGTGAATATCGAGCCCTATTGCAGTCGCGTCACCAGTGCCGCGATTCCATCGAGACGATGGGTGCTTCGCACGCGCGGCTCGGCCGCGCATCGCGGCACTAGCCTTCTTTACTGGTGGCGCGGCAGCGCCCCCTCGGCTTCGCCGAGCCTCCCCCCCG
>DASXTY010000042.1:0-1600 GCA_036505155.1 Polyangiaceae bacterium
CGGCTTCCGCGGCCCCGCAACCCGATACCACGGGCGCGATTGCATCGCTCGAGAGCACGGTTCATTCGCTCGAGCACACAGTGCAGTCACTGAGCGCGAGGCAGGACGCGCGTTTCACGCAAATCGAGACGAGAGTTGGGGAGCACGAAGCAAAGCTCAAAGAGATTCCCACGCTCACGCAGGTGATCAGCACCATGGAAGGGATGCTGTCCAGCACGATGAGCGGTCTCGATCAAAAAATTGCGGAGCAGGTGCGGTCGATCGAAGTTCTCAAGACCACTGTGTCGCAGAGCGACGAGTTGATGGAACGGGTGCTCGACTCCATCTATTCTCTCCAGTCGCACGTGACGGACGGCGAGAAGCCGGAAGTGCCCGTTTCGGTCTAACCGGCTGATTCCTCAATCCCCGATGGTGTCACTCCGCGCGCGCGTGAATCTTGTGCCGCAGCGTGACGGCGGCTCTCCGCCGCGTCAACAATTTCAGTTACGGACAAGTTTTCCTTCGCCGACCCTCGTCGCCCGCTTTCGGGCTGGCCGGGCCGTGCCGCGGGCCGTAGCCGTCTGGTCCACGGCCTGGGAGCCGCCGGTCGCGGGCTTGCCGGTCCGGACCTGTGGGCCGCAAGGCTATGTAGCTGCGCAGCAGAGGGCCGCTAGCGCTTTAGTGGGGGACGTGCAGGATCTGCGGCGAGCTACTACTTGCCGGCAGATAGCTTGTTCAGAACCGCCGCGCTCTCCTCATACTTCTGTTCCTGATAGAGCACGTCGGACAATCCCAGCGCCGCGCCGCGGTTGGCGGGACTTGCTTCGAGCGCGGAGCGAAAGGATGCTTCAGCTTTTGCCCACTCTTTGCGGCGTGCGTGTTCGCGGCCGCGTTCCACGAGAGCATTCGCTTCATCGGGCTTGGCGGCTGCCCGCTGGTCAAGCGACCGATCGGACGCGGCGGGTGGCTGGCCGGGCGGCTCAGACGCCGGAGAAGTGGAAGCCAGGCTGGAAGTCTGCTGCGGGGCGAGCCGGCCGTCGAAGTACTTTTGCAATGTTCCGGAGTAAAACAGGGCTGCGATCGTAATCAACCCGGCGACCAGCGCAACCGCGACCGGAATGCGCCACGCCGGCCGTGGCTTCGGACGCGGCGCGAGCAATTCCAGGCCAATGCGATTGATCCACTCATAGGATTCCTCGGATTTGTGCGGGGGCTTGGGAACTTCCTCTTTCACGTCTTCAGTTTCGACCGCGCGCGGAGGAACATCAGCGGTACCGGATGAGGTATCGGATTTGAAAGCGGGACCGGTCCATGCCGAAGCAGGGGCTTGCGGCTCGGTTATAGTTGCCGTGCCGCCATGCCCTACAAACTCCGGGGCGTCTTGCCGGTGAGCTTCGGCCGCCATTCGAGCTGCCCAGAGGGGCTCCGGAGTCTGATATTCTTCGGCCGGTACCGTGTGCCCCGCTCCGATGGGCTCCGGAGCCTGATGTTGTTCGGCGGGTACCGTGCGGGCGGCGCCAACGGGCTCCAGAACCTGACGTTCTTCAGCGGGTACCGTGCGGGCTGTCCAGACGGGCTCCGGAGCCTGATGTTGTTCGGCGGGTACCGTGCGGGCGGCGCC
>DASXTY010000043.1:0-4890 GCA_036505155.1 Polyangiaceae bacterium
GAACGCATCAAGAAGGTCCAAGAGGCCTATCAGAAGTCGCTGGAAGACCTCCGTAAGAAGATCGACGAAAAAGCCAAAGAAAAAGGCTCCGAAACCAAGGAACCGGAAAAGGGCAAGGGCTCCCAAAAGAAATCTTGACCATAGAACTGGACGGCGGCCGGCTATTCGGTGCGCGACTCGAAACGCGCCGGGATGCTGGGGGAGGAGAGTTGGGGCATGTCGAAAGCCTGACCGAAGGTGACGAACAGAGTGCCGGGGAGCGCGCACCCTCTGGCTACCCGAAACAGGCACGGCCGAAATTGGGGATCTTGGATGGGCATCCCCCAGTCTGCACGGAGCACGATGCGTTCCGCTTGCGGAAACAAGATGCGTAGCCCCAAGCCTGCTCCGTGATGTAACTCGAGCTCGTTGAAGCCGTCGAAAGCGTCGCCCACATCGTAAAAGGCTGCCATTCCCAGCTGAGCCGACAGGACATTCACCGATCGCGTGCGAAATTCCAGGTTCTGGATCACGAGATCCTTGCCCTCGAATTGGTTGGCCAGGTAGCCGCGCAGGCGGTTGTTTCCGCCCAGCAGGGATTTCCTGTTCAGGTAGTTCCGATAGCGATTTTGCAGCTTGGCGTCGTAAACCAGCCGTCCGACCGGAAGGCTGGGAGTGACCCAACGCGCTGAGACCTCCAGCAGGGCGTCGTGCCGCGATCGGCTGGCTACCTCGATGGTGGATGAAGCCACTGCCCGCGCAATGCCGTCGCCCACCTCGGCGGTGAACGACGCGGCCGAAAACGTCCCCACCAGATCGCGACTGGATCCGAGGTCCGCGCTCGCAGGATAGATCCTGGCGATGAGCTCCGGCCCCAGCCGGTAGTTCTCCTCGAGCGCTAATGTGTTGGTGTAGTGCGCGCGGGAAAAACGGCTGCTGTAGGCGCGGAGCTCCAAGTAAGGACTGATACGGGTATCGCTCACCGGGATTTCCTTGCGCGCGAACTCGTCTCGGGCGGGCTGCGAAAAGCCGGTGAGGAGCAGAGGCGAATACAGGCGGCGGAAAACCTCGACGCCCCAAGAAAGGTCGTATTTATCGGAAACTCCGAAAGAGCGCGTGAGTTCGACGGCGGCGAACGCTTCATCGGAATTGTAGACGATGGGGAGATTTTCCCCGGTGGCGGCGGCAAACTGGGCGATCTTGCCCAGCGTGAATCGTCGGGTCACTTCGTGTTGCCAAATCCCCGATGTCGACCACGCCCACTCAGTATCCGCGGAAACCAGTGGCTGGCCCACGAACAGCGCGCCAAACGAGCCCTCTGGGGCGCCGGACTGGTGGTTTACGATCAGATTGGCGCTTCCGAGACCGCGTACTTTGCTACCGGCGATGCGGCGCTGCCGGAGTATCAGTCCAAAGGAATGGGCGACCGGATCGCGAATGTATAAGCCACCAACACTGATGTGGCTGCCCGCCAAGTTTTCCTCGCTCGGGTTTAAGAGCAGGTAATTGAGCTGGCGATTCTCGAGTTCGAAGTCCGAGTTCAAACGCAGGCTCCAGACGTCTTTGGTGATGACCAGAACCCGCACGACGTCGCGGCTCTTGCCGCGGACCGGCACAATGAGGACCACGCTGAGCTGGTGAATGTGGCGAAGGTTACGGGCACTTTCGTCGATGACGCGCTGATCATAAGGTGCGCCTTCTTGAAACAGGAGCTCGCGCTCAATGACACTCTTCTTGGTGGTCGTGTGAAAGACGTTCAAGCCGTCCGGTATCGGGTCACTCTCGTCGAACACCTCGAGCATGACCAGGTCGATGCCCTCTATTCGCTTACCGTCCGGTTCCGAGTCCAGCTCGCTGTGGCGTTGTTTGAGAATCTCGTCGATCACGCCCCGCTCATAGTCGGAAAGCGGGGGGAGCTCGGCTCGAGCCGGGCGCGTGAATAGCAAGAGCGCAGCCAACAGGACAATTTTCAGAAAACGCTCGAGTCGGCCCACGCCGGTCGACCATACCGGTTGACCCGGCGCTTCCCAAGCGTCCGGTCGCGGTAACCGGGCCGGAGGCGGAACATGGGACGGGCGGGTGTATGTCTGCCGATCAAGTACTTGGCATACCAAGTATATTTCGCGGGAAGCAGCCCCCCCAGCCGACGCCCAAGAACCCATAGCTGGAATGTTGCTGCTTTGGTCGCCATAATCCTAGCGTGCAGATTTATCCGACCCGGGCTAGCGTCGACTTGGCGGCCGCTGGGGTCGCGACCATGGCCATCGGGTTGGCTGCGCAGCGCGCGTCCATCCTGGCTTGGGGCGGCGCGCTGATCGTTGGGCTCGCCATTGCGCGGGCGGTGACGCGGGTGAGCGTGACGCGCATCCGCAATGCCGGTTTCGAAATGCTCTGGTCCACCGAAAAGCGCGTGTCCCGCGTTGCGCGCGGCGAAACGGTCACGCTTGAGGCGGAGATCCGAAACCGCGACACCCGCGCGGCGCGATACGTCCATCTTCGCGGCGTCTGCTCGCCCCATCTCGAAATAACGGCCGATCCCCCAGAGGGTGAAGTGCCGGCAGGAGGACGGCTGCGCGTCAAGCTCTCCGTTTCCACGCCGCGAGTCGGAAGTCATGGCATTTTCGGCCTGTCGCTCGAGGTACAAGGCAGCCCGGGGCTGTTTGAGGTGCCGCTCACCTTCGCCAATCCTTACGGGATCGAGGTACTGCCCAAGCCATTTTCAATCAGCATGCGTTCCGCCCGTGGAGGGCGCAGTCGAATCGCCGCTGCCGAGGGCCGCTCGGGGCCCTTGCCCGGTGATGGAAGCGAGCTCAGAGAACTGCGCGAGCACAGAAGTGGTGATCCGTTCAAGCGCATTGCCTGGAAAGCGACGGCTCGTCGGGGCGAACTCTTGGTGCGTGACTACGAACGTCAAGAACGTGATATTGTCTGGTTGGTGCTGGACGCCAGTGTCGAGCTGTGGAGCGGCGCCCCGGGCCACGCGCCGCTCGACGTGGCGATCGACGAAGCAGCGGCCGTCGCGCAGCGCCACCTGGCGCTGGGGGCTCGGGTGGGGCTGGCGGTGCTGGGTGCCCGCCGGCTGGATTGGGTGCCGCCGGAGCGCGGTCCTGCGCACTGCTTGAAGTTGTTCAGTCGGCTGGCTTTGCGAGCCACTTGCAATGCCGCGGACCGCAGTGACTGGGACGAGTCCGACGTCGCATTGCGGGTGCTCGAGCACATGCGTCCTCTGGAACCTGCGCTGAGAGAGCTAAAACCGAACGATCTGGACGGCATCGCGCGCCAAGCGGAACGGCTCCGAGCGCGCGGCCCCTTGTCTTCCAATTCGCCGTACGCTGAAACGCATCGCGAGCGCGAGCTCCGGCGCTACCTGAACGCGTTCGGAATTCACGCACCCGCGCGACTAGAACCCGATCGAAAGAAGACGGACGAACAGATGGAACGTGCCTTGGGGGAACTGAGCCGCGCCCGACCACGCCCCAGTATCGTCTACATCTGGTCTCCCGCCCCGGACCCGGCGCATCGGCCTGAAATCGCCCGGGCGCTCAACCGATACCGCAGAGGATTCGAGCTATTCTGGATCTCGATGTTGGGCGAAAAGAGCATTGAGCGCGGTATCGGAGGGATTGCCGAAGCGGTCGCGGACGCGGTCCTGACTCGAGCCATAGTTGCCGAGGAGCGCGGCGAAAGAGCTCTGCGCGCGCTCGGCGTGCGCGTCGAAAAGGTGCGCCCCAAACTCGCGTTGTGGCCGAAGGACGCGGTGCCGCGCCGCGTCGCCTGACGCCGTCACTGGCAATCGATGGGCTTTTGGCCGGTGCCTTCCAGGGCCGCCAGCACCTCGAGCCGCGGACCCTTGGTGTCTTGAATTTCCGTTACCGCGACGCCCAGCGCCGCCAAATTCTTCTGCATCAATGCCGGGACGGTTGAGAGCTGCAGAGGCTCGAGGACGTCCACGAAGATTTGACAAATGTTGCGTGGTTTGTGGGTGCGCTGGACTTGGGCGCTGGTCTCGGCTTGCGCTGCCACCATCGCGCGCTGTTGATCGACGACCCCGTTTCGCACCAGGGCGCGCATCCCGGCAGCAGCTATGGCAGCGAGCCCAGGATCGTTGCGCACACTGGCTAAGCCCCGCGCTTTTCGGTGTTGCTGAATCGCGGCAAAGATGGACGTGTTGGTCTGGCGCGCTGCTTCGGGGGGCGGAATCCGGCCGAACAATAAAGTCGCAAAGAGCCGTCGTCGGCCGTCTGGGTCGCGCTGGAAGGCCACTCCGATTCCCACGTGCGTGAAAAAGGAATCCAGCATGCTCGCCCGATGGGCGGGACTTTGCATCAAAACTTCATGCGCGCTTTCGGGCGTGAATTCGGCCGCGATGCATTCGCCCAGCATGGTCAGTCGAAGGCCTGCGCGCCGCGCGCGGTCGTCCGGTGTTTTCGTGGTCGGCGAGACGTGCGAGAAAAAATGGTTTTTGACCATGTCGTCGGAGTGAGCCAGAGCAACTTTTCGGAGCTCTGTGTCGGCCTTTACCGGCGGCAACGCCGCTCGCCGTCGAGCTTGGTTGAGCAGCTCGAAAAGGCGCGCCTCCGCCCGTTCCGATGTGAGTGAAGGATCAATAACCGCCGGCGCTGTGGCGGTTTTCAGCTCCGTAGCGCCCACCTGCACCGGCACGTTGTAGAGAACCACCGGACCCGTAGCTCCATAGCCCATGACCTCGACTTTGTAGATCCCCTTGCTAGGTAGCTCTAGCACGGCGTCCACGTCTCGCGAATGCATGCGGACCTCCCGCACAGAGCCGCTCGGGCTGGTGACGAAGACACTGGCTCGCTGGTAACGCGCACTGATGTTACCGACCAGGTGAATGGAGGAGCCGGGCGCGACCGAGCGCGGTATATCGGCCAGCGACGCCTCGAGCGCCCC
>DASXTY010000044.1:0-12313 GCA_036505155.1 Polyangiaceae bacterium
GGACAGCAGCAAGGTCACGGCGCTGCATGCGCTCGGGCGCCAATTCGAGTCCGCCGCGGTGAAGCAGGGTGGCCAAATCGGTGAATGCTTCGAGTCGGGAAGGCGCCGGCACGTCTCACGGTCGCGACTGGCTGAAGGGCCCGGGCGCGCTCTTCACGGTGATGGAGGGAGCAGACAACACACGCCCATCGGGTCGCCGAGCGTGACACTGCCGCACGGGCAATTGTTGCAGCAGTTGTTGGGGTACACCGTGCACGTATGCCCGGAAGCCACGCAGACGGCACACTTGGCCGATGAGCAGTAAAACGGCGCGCAGCAATCCGACTGGCGCGTGCAATCGGCGCCGGCCGGTAGACAGGCGGCGCCACCAGTGCCGCCGGATCCGCCAGGCACCGCGCCGCCTCCACCAGAGCCGGCGGGACCGCTGGTCGCGCCGCCATTCTGTGTCCGTCCACCACCGGCCCCACCGGTTCCCGATGCGCCATCCTTGCTGTTCGCACCGCCTAGCCCGCCAGCGCTCTGTGACGCCCCCGATGCGGCACCACCCGATGGTGCATTGCTCACGGTCTGGCCGCCGCAGTCACTGACGCAGGGGACAAGAAAACTCGCCAGGAGCGCAGCATCAATGGGGAGCCCTCGAAGGCTAGGGAGCCGGATCCTCGTGTTTTGCACCATGCCCTTCGTCATCATGCCCCTACAGGGCCGCGAGGACTTTATCACGTCCCTTGCTTGTCCAGAGCTCCTGGCAACGGACACGAATGCCGGCCCGTCTTCTCGTCGTATTGCTGGTGGTACTTTTCGGCTTTCCAGAATCGACCGATGGGACCGATAAGCGTTACGACGCGCCGTCCGAGATGGCGCTGGGCGGACGCTTTTGCGCGCTCCGCCAGCGTGCGCTGTTCGTCGGAGAACGTGAAGATCGCGCTCCGGTATTGATCCCCGAGATCGGGGCCTTGCCGATTCCACGTCGTGGGATCGTGGCTCTCGAAGAAAACAGCGAGGAGCTTGTCGTAGCCTGTGCGTTTCGGATCGAACTCGACGAGCACGGTTTCGGCGTGCCCGGTCGAGTGCGTGCACACAGACGGGTAGGTCGGGTTGTCGGTGTGGCCACCGGTGTAGCCCACTGCGGTCGCGACAACGCCGGGCGCGTGGCGGAACACGTCTTCGACGCCCCAGAAACATCCCCCGGAGAACGCGGCGAGCTCGTTGCCGGGGCTGGGTGAGAGCGGAGTTCCGGCGCCCGCATGGCCGGGGTCGGTGCCAACGCGAGCAGAGGCTTTGCTCTCGCCGGCAGCGCCAGCAGCTATCGCTCGCGGTGGAGCAGCCTGTGATTGGGGCGGCATGGCTCGGGCCCGATCCGAGCTTGAAACCGTGGCTGGGGTACTGCAAGCGACGAGAAGGCTCAGTGTGATGCACACGACTGAATGATGCATGCCAAGCGTATGCACCATGGTCCGAAGCGGTTACGGCCGCTCGTTGTCCTCGGAGCCTATGGCGAGGGCCGGTGCGCATCGATTAAATCGGCGAGCTCGTGGTGGCCGAAATGACGCGCCGTGTCGGCTGGGGCCGCTTCCCAAACGTTGTGCAGGCTCCGGTCTGCGCCCCTATCGAGCAAAAAGAGAGCAGCGGCTTTTTGATCCATGCCCGCCGCGGCGTGGAGCGCAGTGGAATGCCAATTCGAACCGCGCGCGTTGATCTCGGCACCCCGAGAGAGCAAGTCTTCCATGAGGTCCAATCGGCCCAGGGCCGACGCGACGAACAAGTTATCGACTGGGACTCCCGCTTCGACCATGGCCGCGACTGCCAAGCCAGCACCGCTATCAATGGCGTGCATCAAATCGGATGTGTCGATCCTCGCCCCAAAGCGCCCGAGCACACGCACCAGCTCCCCGTCTAGACCCGCGGCGTGGGGGTGCATGCTGGTGAGGAGCAGCCCCATGGTGGTGGAGCCGCCGCCGTAGAGCTTGCAAGTAGAATTGGGGTCGGCGCCGTGCTCGAGCAAAAGCTCCGCGATGGCGGGGGCGTTGCTGGGCGTGCGTTGGCGTGGCGCCTCGGTGCCGTTGGCTCCGCAATAGTGAAGGAGCGTGCATCGGTGTGCTCTCGGCGAGCGCGCGTGGACCAGCGCCGGGTATTGGTCGAGCAATGCGCGCAAGGTCTCCAAGTCTCCGAAAGCCACTGCATCGGCGGCGCGCTCGAAAAGTAGGTCCGGATCTTCCTGGTGGGCCCCGTGCCGAGGGTCGACGTGCCTTGAATCCAGAGCCGCTGTAAACGGCGTTACGGCGCCGGGCCTGGCTCCGCAATTGAGCAGATGCCGGGTGAGCTGGTCTCTGGCTTCGGCATTCGACAGCGTGAGCGCAAGGTCGAGCGGGGTCTGCATATCGAAATTGCGGGCATCTACCCGTGCCCCGGCGGAGAGCAGGGTTTGCACCCATTCGAGAGAAGATGCACGCACGGCTAAGTGGAGTGGCGTGTCACCGTCATTGTCGGCAACAGTCGGATCGATTCCTACCTCGAGCAGGAGCGGGACTGCTTCACCGTGGCCACGGCGAATCGCCCAGGACAACATGAGGTGGTCCTCCTGGTTGAACGTGCCCCTCAGGCGAGCCGATGCTCCGAGCAGACGCTGCGCCTCTGCGCGATCGCCCGCCACACAGGCGCCAATTACTCGGTCGATCTCGGTCACCATGGCATCGTCCGCGCCTCGATGCCGCAGCAAATCCGCCGTCGCAAATTGACCATAGCGCACGGCGTATCGCAGTAGGTTCTGACACATGAGATGGCCGAGCTCGCTTTCGGCGGCGCCTCCCAGCAAGATATCGATGAGCTGAGGGTCACGCTCGAGCTGGATCGCCTCCATCAGTGCGTGTTTGGGCACGGTGGAGCCGGCATCTTGGGAACGCTTTTGATGGTCGACCAGTATCTCTGCCATCTCCGGTCTCTCGAGCAGTACGCAAGCCCGGAGCGCCCAAATATGCTGGTACCAGCTTTGAGGAGCGCGCTCCAGCAACCGGCGCAGCACATCCACGTCGCCGCCGCGCACCGCGTGCGTGAGAACCGCCGTCGTCTTGAACAGGTCGGCGCCCGACTCGAGAAGCAGACCCACGAGTTCGGGACTGGCGACCCGGCCCGCAGCACCCTCCAGCGGCTGCCAGTGCGCGTCATCGAATCCCCCGCTGACGCTGTCAGTGGTGTAACCGGGTTCCTTGCCGGTGGCGTTAACGTCCGCTCCCAGATGGAGCAAACGCCGGGTAATGACAAGACGGGCGGCGGTCGCGCTGGCTTCGCCTCGAAGGTATCGGCTGCAGCACAAATAAAGGAGCGGCGTCCACTCGCGCCTTCCGCCACGCCGATTCGCCAGCGACGGATCCGTGTCCAGAAGCATAAAAGCGGATTCGGAATCCGCAACGGCGGCGGCGGCAAAGATCGATTGTCGCACCAGAGCGGGCTCGCGCTCGAGCAGGGTTTGCACTGCGTCGTCATTGCCGGCGAACGCGAGATCGATGAGCGCATCCTCGGTTATCGATTGAGAGCGAGCGCGCTCGTCGAGCTCGTGCCGCATCGCCGCCCAGCTCGAAAAGCCGGCCTCACGGGCTACCACCAGCTGTGCCTCGCTCAGCGTAAATGGGGAGGCGAGCACCTGTCCCGCCGTTTGGGTTCGAGCGCGGGGCAGGTGGACCATGATACGGACGGCCGCCTCGGCACTGCCCGCCCGCTGCTCCCGACGGAGCTCCTTTGCTCGCTTGCGCTGTTGTCCGAGATTGAGGTTCGCTCGCGAATCCGTTGAAGACATGAGACCACCTTCCATTAAATTCCGGTGTCCGCTCTGCCGGCTGGAAGACAGTCCGATTGCGTGGATTGTCGAATGGAGAACTCGAGACGGGCGCAGCCCTTCCCGCGGACGGGATGCACTCTCGCGGGTGCGCCGACAGCATACCTCGCCCCCGAGGGAAGCCAATTACGCGCGTCTCGCTTGGCTACTCAAACAACTGCAAGTGCTAAAGCCGGCCGGTTAGGGCTGCGGTCTTAGTGTAGGTATTGGGACTCGCATGTGGGAGAATGGCGCATATGTAGGCGAGGTCGCCGGATATCACCCATCAAAAATTGCTTTCTGATTTTCTGCGTAATCGGTTTACGAACCTTGGGCGATGTGTAAGAATTTGTCGCGTTTCCTTAACCATGAAAAGGAAATCGGTGCGCGCGATGAACTTTGGGAATTGGGTCATTATTGGAGCGGGAGCGCTTGGCTTATTCGTCGCTTGTTCGAGCAAGGAGCAGCTCAACCGCGGCTCGGGCTCCGGCGGGTCGGCTAACACCGGTAACACGACCATGACCAATGTGGGGGGCAGCGGGATGGGTGGAGTGTGGCAGCCGGATTCGGGCCCCACCGGCACCACGACAGTGACGCAATCCGACGGAGCGGTGGTGGTGCAGCAGGCGGATGGAGCGGTGGTGGGCACGGTTCTGAACCTGAACCCGGATGCCGGAACGACGAGCTCCGATGGTTCGGTGACGGCGCCTCCCGACTTTCATCAAGCCATTCTCGGCGTGGGAGTCACCGCGGCGGACGTGACGCGCTTTGAGACGGCGATGCCGGGCTCCTGCACCGGGCCGACCATCAACTATCCGCTGGATGGGGCGGTCATGCCGCGCAATGTGTACCCGCCGAAGATCATGTGGACGCCCTCAGGCACGACGTCGGCGACCGATCTGTATCGGGTGCGGCTCAAGCGCCCCAATGCGACGCTGGAGGGATATTTCCTGAACCCGCCGCAGATGGCGTGGCAGCCCCCGGTGGACAGTTTCTCACCTCTGGCGAACAGAAACGTCGGTGAGCCCATCGAGCTCACGGTTGCCGTGCTGACCGGCGCTGGGGTTTGCGTGGGAAGCCCGATCGCTTTCAAAACCGTGGACGCGTTTATCGCGGGCTCGGTGTATTATTGGGCGCCGAATCGGGTCGACACTCGTCAGATCATGCGAGTGGACGTGGACAAGGGAATGCTCGTCGATTTCATGCCCAACCCCGGTGGTTGCTTGGCTTGCCACGGGGTGACCCGCGACGGACGCCGCATGGCCGCCTACCAAAGTACTCTTAGAGGCACCTTCGCTTATGATCTAACGGCAAATCTTACGGGAAGCCCTCCCCCCTCGTTATTTTCTACGGCTCTCTATCGAGAGAGTTTGTCGACTTTTAATGGGGACGGGACCCGTCTCCTGCTCAGCTTTGACAGCTCCCCCAGAGTGCGCGACAGCTGCGGCGGCGCCTTTGAGCTCTATTCGGGAACCGACGGCGCCCCTGTAACCTCCACCGGCCTGACCCAAGTCACCAACGGAACGGATCCCGAATGGTCGCCGGACAGCACCACCATCGCATTTAGCGATAATGGAAGCCTAAAGCTACTCCCACAAACGGGACCCGATCAGTTTGGCGCCGTCACAACCCTCGGTGGCAGCGGAAATTACGATTGGCACCCGACCTGGTCGCCCGACTCACAATGGCTCGCGTACCAACACGGAACCTCGTGTAACACCGGCACTCGATCCGGAGGGTACGTATCCGCGAACCTTTGGATCATTTCGCGCAATGGTACCGGCAACGCGGTGCTGGCGAAACTCAACGGCGGCAGAATGGACAACTGGCGTCCGGTATTCTCACCCTTCGACTCAGGCGGATATTTCTGGGTGGTTTACAGCGCCGCCCGTCCCTACGGAAACGCGCTCGGCGGAGTTTCCGGGAAGAAGCAGCTCTGGATTGCCGCCATTCACGATCAACCATCAAACTTCAGCGATCCGTCGGAAGTGCCGTATTACCTGGACGGCCAGGAACTGTACACCAACCTGCAGGCGTATTGGGCGCCCGCTCCTTGCCAGGTCTACGCGGGTTGGTGTGAAACCGACGGCCAGTGCTGCAGCGGTGCCTGCACCAACGGCTCCTGCGGAGTTCCCGTCACGTGTCGCGTTCGTGGCCAGACCTGCGCCGTCTCCACCGATTGCTGCGCGGGCGATTTCCTCGAGTGTATGGGAGGACTCTGCGACATGCCCATCATTCGATAACCGGCCCGCGGCCCAAAAAACGCCTGAAGGTTCGGCGGAGCTGCCCGGGACGCTTTACTTGGCTTCCCGTATGAAGTACTGGAGCGCCCTTCGATACGAGCGCGACGCGGCAACCCGTTCGCGACGGAGGAAGCTCATCATGACGCTAACGTTTCTAAGAGTTAAGGGAGATCAGATGGTGGACGAGGGCGGCCGGCCGGTGCGGCTTCGCGGGGTCTGCGTGGGCGGGTGGATGAACATGGAGAACTTCATCAACGGCTATCCTGGCCACGAATGCACGCTCCGGGCTGCGGTGGACAAGGTGCTCGGTCCCGAGAAAGGCCAATTCTTCTTCGATCGATTGCTGGATTATTTTCTGGGGGAGGACGACATCAAGTTCATGGCGAGCTTGGGAGCCAACGTGTTGCGCGTCCCCATGAATTACCGCCACTTCGAAGATGATCAGGAGCCGTTCCAATACAAAGACGCCGCTTTCAAGCGACTCGACTGGGTTATCGCAACTTGCAAAAAGCACGGCCTCTACACCATTTTGGACCTGCACTCCGCGCAGGGTTGGCAAAATCCAGACTGGCATTCGGATAACCCGAGTCCTTTGGCCTTGCTCTGGACTCACAAGTCCTTTCAGGACCGCGTGGCGGGCTTATGGCAAGCAATCGCGGCTCGCTACAAGAACGAGCCGGCGGTCGCGGGTTACAATATCCTGAACGAGCCGGTGTGCGGGGTGAAGGGCGCATTCCCTCGAGTGAACGCGTTGCTCGCCAAGGCCATCCGCAAGGTGGACAAAAAACATGTTCTTTTCGTGGAGGGCAACTGGTTTTCCAGGGATTTTTCTGAAATGGACCCCAAGCTGGATCCGAACACGGTTTTCAGCAGTCACAACTACACCGAAGCGGGGTTTAGCGTGGGACCCTACCCCGGAAAGAGCAATGGCGTTCTCTACGACCGCGCGCGGATGGACCAGGAATTCTTATGGAGCAACGAATTCATGATGAAGTACAAGGTTCCGACTTGGGTGGGCGAGTTCGGCGCCATCTACCGGGGAACGAAATTCGACCAGGACCGGCTGCGGGTGGTGGACGACCAAATCGCGGGCTTCGACAGCCACGGGGTGAGCTGGACGCTGTGGACTTACAAGGATATCGGAATGATGGGCACGGCCTACGTGCGGCCTGACTCCGAGTGGATGCGGCGTACTCAGAGAATTAGGGACCTCAAGTCGCGGCTGGGCTGCGACACCTGGGGTCAGCTGACCAAGAGTGCGGGGCCCACTACCGTTCTCGCGCTAGGAAAAGCCTTCTACCGCGATGCTCAGAAGGCCAACGTAAAACTCGAGAAAGACCCATTCACCTTCCCGTTCGGCCAAGCCAGCCGTCAGATCATCGGGATCTTCCTCTCCGAGCTCATCGTAGACGCGTACGCGGAGCAGTTCCGCGACATGACCGAAAAGCAAATTGACAAGATGATGCAATCGTTCGCATTCAAGAACTGCAATATCCGACAGGGTCTGGCCAACGTATTGAAGCGGCACTTGACGGCACAGCCGGAGCCAAGTTTTGCCGAGGGGAACGGCGCAGGTAAACCGGTCCCTCGAAAGTCCAAACCGTCGCGCAAGCGGGCAGCACGGCAAGTGTCGGTCTGAGCTCAGCGCGGGAACATGAAATATACGAACGCGAGTAGCGCCAGAGCGATGACCAGCGCCCCGGCGAGCAAAACCACCAGGGCAAACAAGATGGCCGTTTTGGTGGTCGGAGGTGGGGCTTCGACGGTAATCGGCACAGCGGGAGGCGGTGGCGGAGGATGGGCGAGGGGCGGCGCGACCGGGGGTGGCGGAAGCGGAGCGTAGGGGGCCGCCGGCAACGGTGCCGCGGGATTGTCCACGGGAGCCCAGCCAGCTGGGGCCGGAGCGGGGGTGACGGCCGGCGAGGGCCGCGGGGGCGGGGTTCGGTTGCTCGGCGGGTTTGAAACGTTTGCTACCGAAGCTGGGGAAGGGGGCGCGGCCGCGGCATTCAGCGCTGGATGATCGGGTGCGATGCGCGCAAGGATAGACTGCAAACGATCCGCCAATTCTTGAGCAGTCTGAATACGCGCTTTAGGATCTTTGGCGAGGAGCTGCAAGGTCAACGCAGCCAGGTCCGCGTCGATGGTTGAGGGGAGCGGAGGAGGGGGCTTGGAAATCTGCCCGATGATGACTTGCGGCAGGTGCTCATCGGCAAAAGGAGTGGCTCCGCTGAGCATTTCGTAGAGCACGATGCCAAGGGTGTAGAGGTCCGTGCGGTGATCGATTTGTCCTCCGCGCGCTTGCTCAGGCGCCATATATTCCGGAGTTCCAAATACGCTTCCGAGCGCGGTGAGGGCCTGTCCACGCGCTTGGGTAAGCTTTGCGATGCCAAAGTCGACCACTTTGACGAAATCCGGGTCGGCGTCTCGCTGCACCAACATGATGTTGTCGGGCTTCAGATCCCGGTGCACGATACCGGCCTGGTGTGCCGCAATCAGGCCCTGTGCCACCTGCAAAGCGATCTTTGTCGCGCGCTCGGGTGGAAATACACCCGCCTCGTGCAGGACCCACGAAAGATCTCTGCCCTGAACGTATTCGAGCACCAGATACATACAGCCGTCGCTTAGCCGGCCGATATCGCTGGCTGCGATCACGTGCGGGTGCTGGATCCGGCGAGCCGCCTGCGCCTCGCGCTGGAAGCGCTGCAACACCTCGGAATGCTCGCTGAATTCTTGGTGTAAGACCTTGATCGCGACCGGGGCGCGGGTGCGCACGTGCTCGGCCCGGTAAACGTTTGCCATGCCGCCGCTACCGAGCAGTTCGACGATTTGATACCGCTCATCGATGACGAGCCCGAGGCGTGCCTCCGGGGCCGTCGCCTCGGTCTGGTTCTGCGTCACCGACTACCTGTGCAAATCACGGAGCGGCCAGACTACCGCCTCGAGCCGCGCGGTCAAGCTCACGCGGTCTAGGGCGTTTGACGCCGAGCAAGGCTGTCGTTTTGCGGCTTAGTAGCCGTAGGGAATGCCGGGTCCCGAACTGAACTGTGCGAAAAGGAGACCCAGCAGCGCAACCGCGATGATGGTTCCCACTGCCAAGAACAGCTTTAACTTGCGCCGTCGGTTGATATCCTCAATGACGTGCTCCACATCCCTGGCATCTTCTTGAAAAGCTCCCATGGGGAACCTCCCTGGTTCTTGACTTGAGTGTACACCCCGCCCTTCATGGAACAACATTGGTCGCGCCGAATGTTCACGCAATAGCAGCAGTGCATATAGCGGTGCGGCAATTTCACTGGTAAACTGGACGGCCGGTTCGATGTTGCAGATTGCCTCGCTTAGAACCGAGGATTTAGGGCGCTTGGCACTGCGTTCCGCACGCCACGAATAACGTCTCCCCTTGCACCGGGGCGGCACTGCCCACCAGTCGCACGTTGCGAGGGCTGCCCGGAGGGCAGTTCTGCACCAGCGCCGGATTGCCGAAGCCCTGGCTTGGGTCGATGTAGCACCATCCATTCACCAGCAGCATCGTGGTTGGGTCGATGGGCTGGCCGGACGCGTCCGTCTGACATGCGGTGAGCGCTGCGCCGCGTGTTTGCGGGACCTCGCAAAGACAGAAGTCCTCACAAGGCGGGAGCGAGCCGGTACCACATTGCCCGCGGCGATAGAGTTCTGATCTCACGGCGATGGCTGCGTCATCGGCGGGCGGCCAACGCGTAACTCCGTCGCAACTGCAGTCTTTGACCGGAATCGAGCGCACCCCAACCAGCGAGCAGGAAACGGTGCCAAAATCGATCGATCCCGGGTCGGTTACAAACTCCGCATTCAAGCTTGCGCAACGCAGGCGCTTGACGATTCCTGCAACCGCCGGCTGGTAGCCGAATCCGACATCGTCTTTGTTGCCGGCCGAGCTTTTGGGGCAGATGGAAGCGGTCACCGAGTTTTCACCCTGCCGCTTGAGCACATCGAGCTCTCTCAGGCAAGGATAGGCTTTGGCGAAATATTGCGTCGTACCGCCGGGGCCACCGCTGGGCGGCTGACAAAGCGGATTGCTGAGAGACTCCGTCGCGTCTTCGCAATCGCACAGATCATCATTGGTACAGTCGCGCGGTGTCTGTAAGGGGAAGATACACGCGTACTGGAGGTCGAATCTTTCCGAAATGACGCGCTCGTGCCCGTTGATCGGATTCGCCAAGGGGTCAACGGACGAAGAACCCACGGTGAAGTCGCCGGTTACCGGGTTCAATCCGCTACGGGGGTCTATCGATTCGACCATGAAGGGATCGCGCGGCGGAATGTGCATGTCCACATCGCCTGCGATGAGGTCCCACCGCGAGTAGCCCAGCGCGGGATCGATGCGCGCGAGATCCGCAGCACGTAAATATTCCAGACGAAGCGGGTCGCGCAGCGTGTCCGCGGTCGCAATGTCTTGCCACGGCACACCCACGATGCCGGCCAGGAATACCTGTCCCGGGTCCCTGGGGAACGCAAGCTCGCTGCTCAAGTTCGAAAACAGCGGATTTTGCACCGGGTCACCGGTTTCACTCCGCGTGCAAGGGGGCTCCGGCTGCCGCAGCGCCCGCGCGTGCTCGATCACCGCGGAGCAGTTGCAGTCACCGTCGAGATAAACCGATTTCGGGCACAGGGTCGGACTGTGTAACCCAACCGAGTACCGCGGCGTCGGATACAAAAGATCGATCCCAAAGCGGCGCTTCTGGTCGAAGCAGCGCAAATTGAGCCTGTCTTCGCCAGGCGATAGAGTTCGCCCCTGCTGGCAAGCCGGATCGGCTGCTATCGTGTCGCAGCCGGTCGGCGGTCGGTTCTCGTCGAACGTGCAGGGGCGGCAACACAAGCTGTTGGGATCGGTTGCGCATACCGCCGTACCTCGCGACATATTGAGCAAATCGCCACCGGATGCGAACGTTGAGGCGCGCCACCCCAAGCCCCCATCGATGATCGAGCAGTCGTTTTCGTCGCTCAGCATCACGATCGCCACCAACGAGTCGGGCCGCAGAAACTTCGCCCGCTGGGCCAATAACTCCTGGTCGACGCCCTGTTTTGTAGCGGCGCCGCCGCCGCTCGGCACCTTGATGCTTTCCGGCGGCTCCGGGTCGATGAGGAATCGGTACCACGATTCCAAGGTCGATTCGAATCCGCATCCGACTTGCCCTGCCGCGACCACCATGTCCTGGAAATTGGACACCAGGCGGTTGATGTCTGTCTCACCTTGAGGCTGATGGTCACCCGCGGGATCCCATACCAGAAACCCCAAACCCTGGTAGCTCGGTATGGAGAGAGCGCGCGGCCGGGTGCCCAGTAGGTGTCCCCGGTCGTCCTTTTCTTCGCCGGATTCCGGAATGCACACATCGCCGCCGTGGCTACCGAGGCTCGAAGTGATGACCCCGATGTGCATATCCAGCACCGGGTTGAACTCGCGCCCGTAGCCCGCTGGACAGTCGGAGCTGGGGGACGGGACGGTTCGAGTATCGTCTGGATTCATGGGGTTGACGCACAGGGGATTTGCCAGCCGGCCCACCAGCGAGGGCACCGCGTCTTTCAACAGCTGTTGCTTGTCTGCCATCGAAGAGGAGTTGTCGACCACGAACAGCAGGTCCATTTGCGCAACTTCCCCGAGCTTCAGCCGGCTTACCTGCAATCCGGGACAACTGAGTGGTGCCTCCGCGTCTGCGGGTGGTTTTTGGCGCGGAACGGGCAGCTCAGTGCGGGCGCCGCAACCCCACAGAGCGCACCAAAATGCAAAAAGGCCGAGCGCTGCCCCGCCGACCACCCGACCCTGAGCGCGGTTCACAAGAGGCCAGAACCAACGGGACACGATCATGAAAGATCTGGCGCGCTGACGGGATGTAGCGGAGCCAGAGCGAAGGCTTAACACAGAAGTTTGGGCGCCGGGAAACCGGCAAGCCTCGGCCAACATACAGTATCCGTTACCGAACGTGGTAGACTTTGCGAGCTTCTGGCGCTGCCGGCAGGCTGGGCGACGCTGAACCCCAGCCAAGGGAAATGGGCGATTTATCGGTGTGCTGTTGGCCCCGCGGGTTACCCGGCGCTATATGAGGACCGCGCTGCGGGCGCCGGGAAGCATCCGTCGCGACGAAAGTTAAAAATGAGTCCGGCTTCAACTTTGCAAGAGCGCGTCGTCGTCAGAGGGTCCTGATGGCGGATCAGGCCAAAAATGCGCTGACCATTTCGAGTGGCGTTTCGACCGGGGACGTCTTCGCAGGAAAATACGAGATAGAGCGCATCC
>DASXTY010000045.1:0-3518 GCA_036505155.1 Polyangiaceae bacterium
AACGTTCACTTCCAGGTTATTGGATAACGACAGGTAGTCCAGATTGAACGATCCGATGGTGCTCCACTCCCCGTCGATGACCGCGGTCTTCGAGTGAAAAATACTCTCGAGCCACTCGTAAATGTGCACACCCGAGCGCAGCAATTTACCCCACACCGCGCGGCTCGCGTGCCGTGCTATCTCTACGTCACTGTACGCCGGCACCAGGATTCGGACATCGACGCCTCGGCGGCCCGCGCGGCACAGAGCGCGAACCACCGATGGCTCGGGTACGAAATACGAATTGGAAATCCACACCCGCTGTTTCGCCCGGTAAATATTGTGCAGGTAGGCATGGATGATCTGGCGGCGGTGACGGCCGTAGGGGCCGGCCGACAAGACTCGCACGTTCTGCGCCCCCGCCGGGGCGTCGTGCCGGGTTTCCGGCTGTCGCAGCGGTACACCCCCCTGACGGGTCCAGGTTGAAAGAAAGCGTTCAGTCAAACCCATTACCGATGGGCCCTCGACGCGCACCATGTCGTCACGCCAGCCCGATCCCCCTTCGGACGGCGAGAGCCAGGCCTCGGCAAGGTTCACGCCGCCGGTGAAACCAATCGCGTTGTCCGCAACCAGAATCTTCGCATGATCGCGCAGCGTGAGCCGCGCCAGCCGGAAGCGTTTCTTCCAGGGCCCCAGCGGATTGAACTCCAGCACGTGCACCCCCTCACCGGACATCTGCTCGAACATTTGCTCGTCCGCTTCCCATGACCCCACCGAATCGTACAGTACGGCCACCTCGACTCCGCGCGCTTTGGCGCCGGACAACGCTTCTGCGAATCGGCGGCCAACCCCATCCGAGCCGAACCAATACGTCTCGAGCAGGACCTGCTGCTGGGCCTCGGCTATGGCCTTTAGCATCGCCCCGAAGCTCTGGTCGCCGTTCCTCAGCAACTGCACGTGATTACCCGAAACGAAGCGCTCGGCAACCCGGCGGTAACGGCGAGGGATTCGCTGGGTCACGCTCGATCAGCTATCATCCGTGGGCTCCGTTTGCCACCACGCGCAAGCGGCCCCTTCTTCTCTCAATTCGTCGCCACCGGCCAGTTCTGGAGTCTTGGCACCCGTGAATGTGTTGCTGATCAATCCAAATCGAGAGCAGATGCCGTGGCCGGCGGTTCCGGTGGGCCTGTGTACGGTCGCCACCGCACTCGACGGCGCAGGCCACGACGTGGAGCTTCTCGACCTGACATTCTCTCGCGACCCGGCTCGGGACACGCTCGCAGCTGCGCAGAAACGTCATCCCGACGTGGTGGGGATCACGGTCCGCAACATCGACAATTGCAACTTCGAGTCTCCGGTTTTCTTCCTGGACGAAATCCGCGATTCGGTGGTGCAGGCAGTCCGCCGTGGAGCTCCGTCCAGCAAGATCGTCGTCGGCGGCAGCGCCATCAACGTTTCGCCGCTGGACACATTCGAATACCTAGGCGCCGATTATGCACTGGTCGGCGAAGGCGAACAGGCAATGACCGCGCTCTTGGAAGCGTTGGCCGGCGCGCGCCCATTTTCCAAAGTGCCCGGGGTCTTGTCCGCCGGCATGCGCAAGGGTCCCTTGTTGCCGATCCTGGATACCGGGCGCTTATCTCCGAACGAGCCTCCAAACGGCAGAGCCGTGGTAGAAGACCTGTACGGCGCTTCCCGGAGCGAAGCCTGGCGCTGGGTCAACCTGAGGAAATACGCCGCACACGGCGGTCCCTACTCCATCCAAACCAAACGCGGCTGCGCGCTCAAATGCAGCTATTGCGTTTACAACAACATCGAGGGGCATGCGTACCGTTTGCGGAGCGCGGTGAATGTCGCCGATGAAATAGAGGAAGCGGTGAGGGAGCACGGAGTAAAACAAGTGGACTTCGTGGATTCCACTTTCAATCTGCCGTTGTCGCACGCTCGGGCGGTTTGCGATGAGCTCGCCAGTCGGGCGCTACCGGTCGAATTTTCGACCATGGGGCTGAATCCAGCGGGGGTGAGCCCGGAATTGGTTGAGTCGATGAAGCGCGCCGGTTTCAAAAATGTCATGTGCACCCCGGAGAGCGCGTCCGAGGTCACGCTCAAGACCTTGCAAAAAGGCTTTACCAAACGCGCCGTCCTGCGCGCTGCACAAGTGCTCCGCGAGGCCGAGCTTCCGACCTATTGGTTTTTCATGTTGGGAGCGCCGGGGGAGACCATGCAGACCGTGCTTGAAACGCTTGCCTTTTGTGAGGAACACATTCCGAAAAACCACATGGTGCTTTTTTCGACGGCTATCCGCGTGTATGCGGGGACGCCGCTCGAACGAACCTGTAAGGATCTGGGCTGGTTCGCGGAAGACGACCCTCTGCTTTTGCCATCTTGGTATTTGTCGCCCGAGCTCGAGCTCAATGAGCTCTATTCGACCCTGGTACGCGCCGCCGAACGGCATCCGAATTGGATGACCAACGCCGAAACCGTGCTGAGCCCCGCGCTGGCTACCATCCTGAAGCGCGCGTTGAAACTGATGGGTTGCGGCGGCCCGTTTTGGCAACACCTGCCCAAGGTTTTCAAGCTCGCGAGCCGGGTGGGCGCACGGCAGCGCGGCCTGGCGGAGCATGCCGACAAGCTTCGGCGAATAGAAGATATTTCACATCACCGTTGAGCCAACACGGCGCTATCGTGCTTCCGGCAAATCAGGGGACTCTTTGCGCTCTAGCTGCGCCGGTTTGCGGCTAGTCCGAGCAACGCCGATGGGTGCGGCTTGGTCCGGTGACCGCGAGCATCATTGCCACTACCCGTCCAGTTCATCGACCGCGGGTGACCGCGTCGGGACATCCGCAGACGATCGCGCTAGGCTGCGCGCATGCTGAAGCTCTACGGCTTTGCTCGAGTGAACCAAGGAGCGCGCGGCAACACTCGCGATTTGCGTGTCCTGTGGACGCTCGAAGAGATCGGACTGCCCTACGAGATCGTCGGGATGGACCACCCGAACCACGATCTCGATTCACCTGCGTACCGCGCGCTGAATCCGTTTGGTCAGATTCCGGTACTCGATGACGACGGCGTCGTGGTCTCAGAGTCCGGCGCGATATTGCTCTACCTTGCGCGCAAGAGCGGCAAGCTGATGCCCCGCGATCTCGCGGGGCAGGCACAGGTGTTTCGCTGGTCCTTCGCCGCGCTGAACACCATCGAGGTACCGGTGCTATCGCTGTGGTTTGTTAACTTGAGCGGTGGCAAGGACAGCAAGCCGAGCGAGGCGTTGCATAACTGGGCCGAGATGCGCTTAAAGCAACTCGATGGTTGGCTCACAAATCGCCAGTTCATCGCGACCGAGGACTTCACCGTCGCCGATATCCTCATGACCCATGTGCTGGACGCTGGAACCCCTCGAGAGATGCTCAAGCCGTACCCGAACATCCTTGCTTACCGCGCGCGTTGCACCGGCCGCCCGGCATGGAAGAAGACGCTCGACGCGTACTGCGAGCGAGTCGAAGCCGCCTTCACAATAAGTGCTTGATATCCAAAATCTGTTC
>DASXTY010000046.1:0-1649 GCA_036505155.1 Polyangiaceae bacterium
TCCGCGCCGCCATCGCCCGGCAGCTGGACGACCTGTGCGAGGTGCCGATCGATAAACTGCTGGAGAAGCGGTATGAGAAGTTCCGGAAGATTGGGGAGTTTGCCGAGGCGTAGAGGCGCGTAGATTTGGAGTACTGCGCGATAGCGCAGCTTTTGGGGAAAGCGAGGGTCATTGCCCTGCCCAAAAGCGCCTCTCCAAAGCGGTGCTGTCGCACCGCACTCCATATTCCGAAAAACTGAACAGCCCGGCCTCTTTCATTGCCGGGCTGTGCGCGCAAAAGGCGTACGATTCCCGCTGTCTCAAAGCGGAACCACGCGAGCGGGGCTTACTTCTGGACCTTGCCTTCGATGTAGCTGACGACGTCGCCGACTTTCTGAAGCTTCTCGGCGTCTTCGTCAGGAACTTCGATATTGAACTCCTCTTCGAAGGCCATCACCAGCTCCACGGTGTCCAGGGAATCAGCCCCGAGATCTTCGATGAAGGAGGCACTCGGAGTCACCTGCTCGGGGTTCACTCCGAGCTGCTCGACGATAATGTCTTTGACTTTCTCTTCGATCGATTTTTCCGACATGGCGAAATGCGTGTTATTTGGTTGGTTGGTTGGCTTGGGGGGGTAGGGGATAGCGCGCACCTTTAAGCGTGCAACACTTTATTACATTTTTCCACCCCTCCCGGGGCGCAAATCCCGCTTTTGATTGTCCGCATTTACTTTCGCCCCGATAGCCTCTACATCGCACCGAACCATGAGTGATTCGCCCGAGTTTCCGGACCTGAAGTTTCTCCCCGATTGGCTGAAGGAGAGTGAGAAACCGGGCAACCGTTATGCCGATTATGAAGGTGAGCCTGAGCGCCGCCCTCGCCCAGACCGCGGCGGAGGCCCGCGTGAGGGTCGTGGCCCGCGCCCCGGTGGTCGCGACTCACGCGGCCCGCGCCCCGGCGGACCGGGACAACGCCCCGGTGGCCCGCGCCCAGGTGGCAGCGGTGGTCCACGCTCCGATCGCGGTCCACGCCCGGGCGGCGACCGTGGCCCGCGTCCAGGCGGCCAGGGAGGCCCAGGTGGCCCCGGCGGTCAGCAACGTTCCGATGACCGCGGTCCACGGCGCGATGATCGTGGATTCCGCCGCGATGATCGCCGGCACGATTTTCCACCGGTCGAGCCCGCGCCCGTGCGTGTTGATTTTCTGCCGGAGCCGGCGGCAGTAACTGCCATCGCAAAGCAGATCCGGTCGTCGCACCGCTCGTTCCCGCTTTTCGGCACCGGGCGCCTTTTCCTCGAGCGCCCCGAACGGCATCGCACGCGCATCACATCGCTGAAAGAGAACGCTCCGCTCTTCCAGGTTGGCGACGGTCCGATCTCGTTCGATCGCGCCGCCGTGGAGCGCGACGCATTCCGCCAGCTCCGCACGAAGTATTACTCCGAGAACGTCGAGCAGGGCGAGGCGCCGAAGGGCAATTTCACCAAGATTGCCAGGCTGCGCGGCAGCGGACTCCTCCTTGGCCCGACGAACTATCACAGCTACCAGCCCACGCTGCGACGCATCTACGAGGAGCGTTACAGCAGGCGGATGGATTTCGCGGAATTTCAGCAGCGCGAGATCGAGATCGTCTCCGACGAGCAAACGGTGAATGACTGGAAGGAACAGGCGCGG
>DASXTY010000047.1:0-3035 GCA_036505155.1 Polyangiaceae bacterium
CTTTAGCGACTTCTTCGTCCGCATCGCGCGACAAAAAGATATTTTCAGGCTTGAGGTCGCGGTGCACGATCCCAGCCGCGTGCGCCTTGGTCAAGGCACGAGCTACCTGAGTGGCGATGAAACACGTTTCGCCCGGGGACATTACCCAGACCCGGTCCAGCCTTTGATCCAGATTTTCCCCCTCCAAGTATTCCATCGCGATGTAGGGCGAATCCTGCCAAACGCCGTAGTCGAGTATCTGCACCACATTGGGGCTGCGAAGCTGCGCAGCCGCCTTTGCCTCGCGTTCGAAGCGAACGCGCAACTCTTCGCTATCGCGCCCCGTCTGATCAATGAACTTTATCGCGCACGCGACATCTAGAGCCACGTGCTCCGCCAGCCACACCGACCCCATGCCCCCACGGCCGAGCTCGCGAATGAGCCGGAAGCGGTCGGCAACATGGAGACCTTCAGCAAGTTGCACTGGAGTGCCTGCGCGCTGTGCGTGATGGAAAGACAAGTCTCGGGAAATCTAGCAGAGAGTAGCTCCTAGCAGCCGGGGTGTCGAGCGGCGGCGCGGCATTTTTCACCCATCGGGGCAGCGCACTTACTCGTTTCTCTTCTAGTTACGTAGTTACGCGCCTTCCACCGAAAACCTCCCGCAAGCTCGAAACCCGCAGACAAGGTGCGACATGTCGGGGAAGGTGGCACTCCCTGAGACGGGATAAAGGCTTAAATCTCCGGAACGCCGAGGTCCGCGGGATGCGGGCCTGCAGCACGCACCGGAGACATTTTGGCTTCGGGCTCTTCGCGCTCGATGAGATCGAGGACCAGCCGGGTACGGCGGACCCGCTCCCGGCTCAAGGCGAGCACCACCGATTCGATGTGCGCGCCGGATGGATAGATGTCGGGCGCGTTTCGCAGCCCGAGCTTCACGTAGATGGGGCTTGCGGCATCGATGATGGCCGGCACTTCGTGATGGCGCACGAAACCGCCCAAGCCGTCCGGAGCTTCGACGTATATGTCGAGGGGCGATTTGACCGCTTGCCGGATCGCGCCCAGCTGGGCGACGCTCAAATCGGTTGCCACGTTGATGGTGTTGGCGCCGGTTCGTTCGAAAAGGCGGCAGGTGGCCGGATTTGCCGGCGCCATCACGGCGGATGACTTCACGACCAGGTTTTTAGGCAGGCCTCCACCTGCGCGCAGATCATTGACCACGGCCATGAGACCCAGGTCCGCGATCAACACGCTGCGAATGCCGAGGTCGCAAGCGCGAAACACATCGTCGAGCGCGTAGCGCAGCTGCTGCGCACCACGAACCTGCCATTGCACCATCTTTCCGGCAGGAGCGCTCCATAGCGCGCCGATATCGAAATTCGCTCGAGGCGTAACAAACAGGCAGACCTCAATCGATTCCGCCGCTCCCATGCGGGCCATTTCGCGGATCTCCGAGTCGCTGAGCATTTGTATGCCGCTGCCCTGGCTGACTCGGTGAACCGGACAGCCGAATTCTTTGGCCGCCTCCAGCACCGCGTAGAACGCTCGCGGTCCTTCGGTGCTGGGTACTTCGAGCCGATATTGGCCGTCGTCCAGGAACCTTTCAGACGACCGGGCGAGCTCGTCGCTGGCCGGAAGCCCTAACTGTTCGAGAGCGGAAACCGATCCTTGCATCGCAAAAGCCGGGACTATTGCTTGAACATGGAGGTATCGAAGGGGTAGCCGTGCGCCATGAGCCGCTCCACCACCCGCGGCACGGTGCCCGCCGCGACGAACTCTCCCTTGTCGGAGCCAGGGGGTGAGACAAAGGTAAAAATATCCTGAAGCAAGAAGTCATCTTCACCAACACCGACCAGCTCCAAAGCGCGCTGGACACGCTGGCGACCGTCGCTAAGCCGCACCAGCTCGAGGACCAGCTCGAAAGAACCCGTGATCCATGCGCGGGCGGCGGGCACGCTCAAGCCAGGTCGCCCGGCTGCTAACGCCGCAGTCAGGCGCCACATCCCGTGACTGAGGCTGGCAGCACTGAGCGTCGCAACCACGCCGTCCACTCCGGCAGAGATGGTCTCGAAAGCCGACAAGACCAAACCGCTGTTGGCCATGTCGATAATCAGCCGAGCACCCTGGATCTTGCAGGCGTGAGTCAGAAAGGGTGCGCCCTGCGGACCCAGCTGAGCTGCATTGACACGGATCGCGCGCGGCAGCTCCGCGGGAACCAAATCTTCGTACTCTTCGACCACCATCAGGGATGCGTCGTCGCACGCCGCGCACAGCGCGCTGGCAATGCCGAAAAGGTCGGCGCCGGGACCTCCAACCAGCAACAGGTTCACTCGCCCTCGTAAACAGTAGCTGAGCAATTTGGAGAGTCCCGCCGATACCGTGCCCTTTCGGACCAGATCCTCGAGGCTCGAGCCACGAACGCGGGGGCGTCGCAAAGTAAGCATGCTGCTGGTAAACCCCGGCGGTCCGAGCAGCGCAGAAAGTCGAGTGCCATCGGTAAGGCGCCGCTCCACCTTCTCTTCGCCGCGTTCCAGCGGCCGGCCGGCTTCGCGGCACAGGCGCGAAACTGCCCGCCTCAATGCAGAATCCGACGAGAATCCGTGAGCCACCAACTGCCGGTCGCCGCTGCGGCGCGTGACGAATATCTGGTCGTAGCTGCTAATGGTAACCGCGAGCATAGACTTATCCACCAAGAGGGCGCCCAGCGGTCCGTGACCCAAAAGCTCGGTTTTCACGTAGTCGCGCACTTTCGCCAGCTCCAGATCTTCCGGCAGTTTCGGCAGATCGAGCTGGTTCACCAGCTGCTCGACACGCGCAAAGACCCGGGAATCCAGCTCGCCGTCCAGCGCGCCCGGATCGAGGGAAGCCGTGACGCGCTCGACCGCCGATGCCAAAAAACGCCGCTGCTCGATCAAACCTGCGGTTAGAGCGGTTTCCCGTGTCGTGCTGAGCGTTGTCTCCTCCGGTGAACGCTCGCGCCCGATCAGGCGCATCTGCGAAGAAGAGGTTCGGCCAGCCGCGTCAGGGCTGGATCCGAGAGCGGGTGACGTACCGGCAGG
>DASXTY010000048.1:0-5978 GCA_036505155.1 Polyangiaceae bacterium
GACGCTCGCCGTTCGGCGTGAGCGAATGAGCGAATGAGCCAATGAGTCAATGAGCTAATGGGTGCCGGTAATACGAGATGGCATGTCTCACGCCCTGAGCACAGACACGCCGTAGTCTTCGAAAACGTTGTCATGAGTCACGACGGTATAGCCAGCTTCCAGCGCGTGCGCGACCAATAGGCGATCGAATGGATCGCGGTGGTGCCAGGGAGTGCTCGGACGCGCAACGCCGCTGCCAAATCCAGCTCCGCAACCTCGAAGCCTGTACGTCTTTAAACTTGAGGTAACCACCGCTCTGCCGGAGTTGGAAGCTCGAGCTTTCCCAAGGACTGCTTGATGGCGATCTCCCAGGCCGTAACCACGCTGACGAGCGCATCATGAGAACCATCTTCGAGTGCTGTCCGCGACTCGGACCGGAAGCGTTCCGGGTCGGTTGCGGCCCAGAGCAGCACGTTGGGTGTCGAGCAGAAGTTTCACCTGTGATTAGCCCGAGGCGCCGAAGGCAGCCGCGATGTCCGGCGGCAGTTCGTCGAAGTCTGGATGAATCTTTGCTTGGCCGGCAAAGAGTCCCAGTCGACTTGCGCGAACGGCCACCTTGTAGGGCGTGAGCACGGCTACCGGCTCGCCTGCGCGCGCGATGACGATTCGCTCGCCGGCCTCGACTTCTTCTAGAAGCCTCGAAAGCTCAGTCTTGGCTTGGTGAACGTTGACCTGACGCATGAAACTAATCTTAGCTAACCTTGGTCAGTCTGTCAGCAGGCGGCGGGCCGGGGCGACGAGCGGCGAGGCGGCCGAGTGCTTGAGGGGCCTGCGGCGCCGCCGAAACGGAGCAAGTCACTCCGTCTTTTGCAGCCAATACGGCCCGATCGCCAGCGCGTCCATGTTGGTGCGCTGAAAGCAGGCAATAGCCTGGTCGGGCGTGTGCACGATGGGCTCGTTTTCGTTGAAAGAGGTGTTGAGCAATACCGGGATCCCGGTGCGCCGCTCGAACGCGCTGATGAGGTCGTAACAGAGTTCGTTCTGGTCGCGACGCACGGTCTGGACGCGCGCGGTGCCGTCCTCGTGCGTGATGGCGGAAAGGCGCTCCTTCCACTCGGCGCGCACCTTGTAAACCACGATCATGAAGGGAACTTCATGGCTTCCCTGAAAGCAGGTGGCGAGCTTTTCTTCTAGAACCATTGGTGCAAACGGGCGAAATGGCTCGCGGTTTTTCACTCGGGCGTTGAGAGTCGCTTTCATGTCGGGCCAGCCGGGGTGACAGAAAATGCTGCGGTTTCCCAAGGCCCTGGGGCCCCACTCCTCGCGCCCCTGAAACCAACCGAGGATTTTCCCTGCCGCCAGCGCATCCGCGGCGACGTTCACCAATGGCTCCCGCTCGAGCCGCCGGAATTCCGCTCCCGAAGCGGTGAGCGCGGCTTCGATTTGAGCGTCGGACCAGTCGGGGCCCCAATACGCGTGGGATACGGCGTTTGCGCGAGGGTGTCCGAGCTTTTCGTGCAAGACGTACAGCGCGGCGCCGACCGCGGTGCCGTCGTCCGATGCTGCGGGATGAAAATAAGCGTGGTCGACCACGCGCTCGCTGATGAGCCGCCCATTGCCCACGGAGTTCAGTACGGAACCGCCGGCGAACACAGCATCTCGCGTTCCCACGCGCGCCACGGCGGAGGCCACCAGCGGAAGGTAAACCTCTTCGAAACGCACCTGCATCGAAGCTGCGAGATCGCGATCTCGATCCGAGACGGGGTCGCCGGGGGCGCGCGGCGGACCAAAAAGCGATGAAAGCTGGGGGCTTCCGAGCCGAGGGATGGTCACTTCCTCTCCATCGATGATCTCGAGGCCGGTGGTGGTTTTGTGGTGCTCGAAGAAGCGCAAGTTCAGCCGGATGCCGAGTCGGGGAGACCAGCGAACCAGTTTTCGCATCTCGGGCGCGAATCGATTCACGCCATACGCCGAGAGCCCCATCACCTTGTATTCCTCGCCGAAGCGGGAGAAGCCCACGAACTGACAGAGCGCCGTGTAAAACACGCCGAGCGAGTGCGGCCAAACGCATCGTCGCACAACCCGGATGCGGTTACCTGTGCACTCGGCGACCATGTGTGTGGCAAAGTCTCCCGCGCCGTCCACGCTGACTCCGGTCGCGCGTTCGAACGGCGACCAATAATAGGCGCTCGCGATGTGCGCCAGGTGGTGCTCCACTTGATGCAAGGTGGCGACGATGTCGGATTCCTGCGCCCCCAGCGCTTCCGCGAGCAAGCGGGAGCTCAACGCTACCTCGCGGTGAACCTTCAGCCGCCGCCTCGCCAGGGGCAAACCGGCGGTGGGGTACCGGGCCATGAACGCCAGCTTGGCCGCGAGGTTAGCGCGAGGGTTGCGGGCGACCGCAATGTCCGTCACGTCTCGAACCGAGGCACCTGCCATGCGCAGTACTTCGCTCACGGCGGCGCGTGGAAAGCCTGCAGAATGCTTTTTTCGGTTGATGCGCTCCTCTGCGATGGCTGCGATGACGCCCTGGGGACCCACAACGACAGCGGAGGAGTCAGCGTGGGCGGAGTTGATACCCAGGATAAGGGGGGACATGATGGAGCTACCCTTTGCATAAAAGCATAAAATGGGTTACATAACTATGCAATGCGAACCTCGATTGACATTCCGGACCCACTTCTCAGGCGCGCAAGAAAACTAGCCCAGCAGCGGAGGTCTACCTTAAGACAAATTGTGATCGACGGGATCCGCAGGGTGGTCGACGGTTCTCGTGGCCGAGGGGGCGCGGCTCCGGTCAAAGATTGTACCTTCGGGGGGGATGGATTGGTGGAAGGGCTGTCGTGGACCGATTGGGATCGGATTCGCGATCTCTGCTACGGACGGAGTAATGAGTGATTGGTATAGACACCAATATCCTGGTGTATGCACATCGCCGAGAGGCGCCATTTTTTCCGGCGGCTAAAACCGTGATCGCAAAGTTGATGGCGGGCGAGCAGAGGTGGGCAGTCCTCTGGCCCTGCGTCCACGAGTTTTTGGCGATCGTGACCAATCCCAAGATCTACAAAACACCGACGCCAATCCGCACTGCGTTGCACCAGGTCGATCAGTGGTTGAGCGCGCCGTCGGTTGCGCTTTTGAGCGAGGAAGAAGGTTATTGGCCGGTGCTGAAGGAACTGCTTGCTACGACGGGGACGCAGGGCGCGAAGATCCACGATGCGCGCATCGCGGCTTTGTGCCTACATCACGGAGTCTCCGAGCTTTGGACGCTGGACCGGGATTTTGGACGTTTCAAGTCTCTTCGCACCAGGAATCCGCTTTGAGCCCCGATCATGCCGTGCCGCGTTCGGGCCGGAATAAGTGCTCAAGGGTTCAACGGGCGAGAGAAAGGCGATATTTGAGGGCTCCCGCTGTCAGCGCGACATCTAGACATCAGATCGTTGCTACATCAATATGTCCCTGATGCGGACTACTGTCTCCTTGGACGACGACCTAATGGAAAAACTCAAGGAACTCGCCCAAAGGAAGCATGTGTCGTTGCGGCAGATCATGAATGAGACGCTGCGCCGTGGTCTGACTTCGCAGACGCCGCGAGCGACACGATCGAAGCCTTACCGCGTCGCTACTTTCAGCAGCCCCTTTCGTTCTGGAGTGGATCCAATGCGGCTCAATCCGATGGTTGACGAGCTCGAGGTCGCACACGCGACAGCGAGGAATCATCAAGAATGACAATTCTTCCAGCCTTTCGCTGGGTGAACCCGCTTGCGCGACGGCCCTGATCGCTATCCTCCGGAGGGTGCCGGGGAACGCTCGAGGGCTAGAGCCGTTCCAGCCCCGGAACGACTGCTGGTTCTGTCGCTCGCGCTCTTGGTCATCGGTTCTGTGATGGCGGCCGGCTCAGTGCATGTCTGGTCCCTGATTGCGGTTGCCACACTGGCGCACGCGTCGGCGGTAGTCGCTCTCTGGCGCCGTCGAACGCCGCTCGGTTCGCTGTCTCCGATCGCCTGGCTGATCCTGGGGCTCGCGGCTTACTCCGCGTTTCAAGCGGTTCCGTTTCCGATGCGATGGGTCGCGCGAGTGGCCCCGGAGAGCGCGGATATTTGGGCTCGTGCGCTGCGCCCGTTGGAGCAGGGTGCGCCGCAGTTCATCCCTCTGTCGCTTGACCCGGGAGCTTCCCTGCTGGAAGCGCTGAAGTGGACGACGTACGCGGCCATTCTGGTGATCGCGGCCATGATCGGGAAACGGGGTGGCCTCCGAGGGGCGCTCGCTGTCGTCTTCGGCAGTGCGGTAGCGGTGGCCCTGGTAACCATTGTGCACGGCTTGGCCGGCGCAGAGAAACTCTTTGGGATTTATGCACCGCGGTTTGCTACCCCGCGTTGGGGAATCCCGCCCCTTTTGAACTCCAACAATCTAGCGGGCTACTTGAATCTCGGTGTGTTCTCGGGGATCGCTTTGCTGTTCAGTGATCGCCGGCGAGCGACGATTTGGTTCACGGCCGTCGGCTTGTCGCTGGTAGTAGCGGTCATGGTATTGTCGGCGTCGCGCGGCGGCGTGATCGCGCTTTCCCTGGGGTTATTATGCTTGCCACTGGTTGTCTGGGCGGTTCGGAGAAAATCCGGCTCATTGAACGGCCGGTCAAGAAACCGGACGCGAACGGTTGCTCTGTTCCTGGTGCCCGCCGTCGTGGGCGGCTTGGTGCTGGCCCTGCTCGGGTCGAGCGAGGGGACGTGGGAGGAGCTATTTTATACCGGGGTGGAAAAGCTCCAATTGCTGGGGCGGACAACGGCACTCATCGGTCAACTACCTTGGTTCGGAGTCGGGCGCGGCGCATTTGAAACTGCGTTTACGCCATTCCGACCTGACAGCGGACCTGGCATCTACTCCTATCCCGAGAACTTCGTGGCACAGTGGTTAGCTGAGTGGGGACTGCCAATCGGGGCGCTCGCTCTGGGCGCTTTCATGTGGCTGCTCAGGCCCGGACGACTGCAGATTTGGCGAGAAATGGGCTCGGTCGTCGCGTTTCTCGGTGTGCTGGTTCTGCTGCTTCATAATCTCACCGATATTGCCCTGGAAGTTCCGGCCGTCTGCATCGCGCTCGGCACCGTCATCGGCGCGCTCGAGGGAAACGCACGAAGGTTAGGGCGCACTGAACCCGGACGCGGACCCGCGCGTAGTCAGCGCCAGAGCGCGCGCCGGCGCCGCGGAGGAAGCGCTCTTCTATTTGTTCTCGCAGGCAGCTCAGCGCTGGCGAGCGTTCTGCTATGGGACCGACATCCTGCATGGGCGCAACGCGACGAGCTCAGCGCCCGTTTCTCGCGCACCGATTTCACGCGCCGTGCGGCCTTTCGAGGCTTCGCGCGCGAGCTCGGCGCTGCCATGATCGCCCATCCCGCCGACCCATTCTTTCCGCTACTGGGTGGGTTGGCAGCCACGCAAACTCCCGATGTGAACCCGGTGCCGTGGATTGCGCGCTCGCTGGAACGCGATTTTTTGAACGGGCGAAGTCATTTGCTGCTGGCGCGCGTGCTCGCCAAAAAGGGTCTTTTGCACCAAGCTCTGCTGGAGGCGAAGCTCGCGGCAAAATACGACCCGACGCTGATAGGGCTGGTTGCCACGTCGGTAACGAACTGGACCGATCAAACGGACAGGCTGCGTGCGGCGGTACCGGAGGGGCGTGCGGGGGCAAGCATGCTGGTTGCGCTGGCGCGCGCGCTGCCGAGCCCCGAGCGCCGGGAGCAGCGACGCACGCTGGTCGATGAGGCCATCGGTCGTGACCCCAGCCTGGCGGAAGCGCGAGCGTTTTCCATCGAGGAAGTGCTGGCCGATTTGGAGTCGAAAGCGCCGCCATGTCAGGGGGACCTTCACTCACGATGTATCGCGACGGCGATGGCGCACCTTCGAGAGTTAGAGCATCTGGAGCACAATGCATCGCGGCCTTTAGTGCTTCGGGCCAGGGTGATGGACGCGGACCGGGGTCCCCGGGCGGCCTACGACCTTCT
>DASXTY010000049.1:0-1527 GCA_036505155.1 Polyangiaceae bacterium
GCGGCGCCGAATCCGTTGTCGATGTTGACCACGGTTACGCCGGATGCACAGCTCGTCAACATTCCGAACAGCGCCGTCAACCCGCCCAACGAAACTCCATAGCCTACGGAAGTGGGCACGGCGATCACCGGTGCACCCAGCATTCCACCGACCACGCTCGGGAGCGCACCTTCCATTCCCGCAACCACGATCACAGCAGGCGCCGCCGACATGGCCTCCAGGTTTCCGGCAATGCGGTGGATTCCGGCGACGCCGACGTCGAAAATCCGAATTACGGGCAAGCCGAGCAGGGTCAGAGTTTCGGCGGCTTCTTCCGCCACGGGAATGTCGCTAGTTCCGGCCGTGACCAGTGCGATGGGCCGCAGGTTCTGCTTTGCGATCTGCACCTGACCGAAGGTTGCAACCCGCGCCAGCGATGAGTAGCGGAGCGCGGGCAACTGAGCCAAAACCAGAGCCGCCGGCTCCGACTCGAGGCGTGTGATCAACACCGGCTGACCGGTGTCGATGAGCTGCTGAGCGATAGCCACGATTTGCTCGACGTTTTTGCCCTGCGCCAGCACTACTTCGGGAATCCCCATGCGCAAGCTCCGGTGGTGATCGACACGCGCAAAACCGATGTCCGTGAACGGCAGCTTCTGCAGCTCCTGTAGTGCGTCATCCACGCTGAGGTTTCCCGAGCGAACCTGCTCTAGGAGCTCGCCGACCCGCTTGGCGTTCATCCTCATCATGTAATCCACGGTGGTGCCGGCGTCGACCCGCGCCGCGCTTTCCGCAGCTATCGCGACCCCGGCCGGAAACGCCCATGCTTCGTTAAGCACGGCGGTCACAAGCACCGGCGTCCGAGCTCTGGGCCGGGTTGCGCGCGGGACCGTCCGTTTCCAAATTTGCGTTCCCTACGACTCTAAACCGCTCTAGACTGGGCGTACCGGAAGAAGGATGGCACGGTCAAAACCGAAGCGAATTCGGCTGTGGGCTTGCTCAGGCATCACCGTCGCAGCGCTTTGGGGGTTATCGGGATGCCAGCTCAGCGGCCTGCATACCGAGCGGGTAGCAACGTCGATTCAACGGCCGAGCAACGTTGCGTTTTACGTGCGCGTTGCCCGTGGCAACGAGCCTACAGCCGGGCTGACTCCGTCGCAGTTTACCATCTACGAGGACGGCGACGCCCTGAATCCCAATGAGATACAGTTCACGCTGCTCGACCGCAGTGTCGCGGTTCAACACGCCACCTTGCTCTTGGTGGACACCAGCGGAGCAAACCAGGAGCTCTTGACCAAGTTGCCCGCTTTGGCATCGACCTTTGCGGCGACTGTGGGCAAGACGCAACCGGTTTACGTTTACGCCTTCGGCGGCTCGGCTCAGCTTCGCGAGATCAGCAGCCCCGAAAAGCCCGTCGAAAAATCGGAAGCCCCGTCCGACACCGAATCGAAATCCAAGAAGCAGGGCAACAACGACCAGCCCACCGGAAAGCAAGACGCGAAGCCCATCACTGAAAAGCAGGCCGACAAATCGGACCTACAGCCGAGC
>DASXTY010000050.1:0-2454 GCA_036505155.1 Polyangiaceae bacterium
TAGCGTTCATGACCATAATGGTCATGCCAAAGGTCACGCTTGTCAACTCTTGCAAAGTACGCACTCGAGCCAAGCACGACGCAAACCTGCCCTTATGGTTTAGAAACTTGCCGCGAAGTCCAGGCCGTACCAGCTCGAGCCGACGCCCCGCACCCTCGGCCTAAAAACCAGCGGTGCGGCGTCGGCGGCCGGCTCCTCCTGGGTGGGCACCAGGCGCACCGTCATGCTCGGTGCTCCAGGAACCGGCACGTCGGCACTGCGAGCGAGCTCCTTTAACCATGGTGTCCCCAGGTGAAGCCCTTCGGAGTTCGAATCGGACAGCGCGCCGCCGCTTTGCTCGGGTGTCTCCAGGCTCATGACGCTCCGAGTGGGAAGTAGTCGCACGGACATTAACGCGACGGTTGCAGCGCTGAGCTCAAGCGCGGGTGCTTGGTCCTTCAGAAACGATCCCTCTGCAACGTTTGTCCAAACCATCGCGGGGGACCTCAGCTCAATCATCGTCCAGCGAGCGACGGTCAGTGTTTCCATCGCCATCGGCCTGGGCGCGAGAAGCGCGACGCTCAACAATAAAGAAGGCGACGGCATGATTCTCTATTTTGGTAACCGAATTACCCGCCTTCAAGTGGCAAAGAAGGGGCAGAGGGGCAATTTTGCAGTCGGGCTGTCAAATTCCAGACCCATCGTGATGCCCATGCTCGGCGGAAGTGGGGTGTACTGCAACGCCCTCTTTTTCCATCGGAGCCATTGCGCCTGGAGTCGGGATCATGTGTGCAGCGTCGCGCGCGTGCGGTAGGCACATGCTTCCTACCGTTGTAGACCCGCGCTATCTTGGCGCTGCCAGGCAAAGGTGCGAGCGAGTCATGAAACTTCTTAAAGCACGCAACGTTTTGGTTTTGGTTTGTGCCAGCACGGCTTGTGGCGGCGCCCAGCCGCCCCCACCGGCTCCGACCAAGGAAACCGACAAGGAGAGTCCCGCTGCGTCGAGCGCTCCGGCCGCCGAACCCGAAAAGCCCAGCGCAGCGGGAGCGGAGAAGGAGAAATCGAAAGAAAAGGAAAAACCGAAAGTGGGCAGGCCGATTCCGTCCTTCAACGATGCTTCGCTTCCCACCACGGTGGGCACGGACGGCGCGCTGTTCCACTATGCAGATGGTGTCGAGCTCCGCATTCCGCCCGGAGCTTTTACCGGCGGGCTGAACGTGCTCCTTTCCGTCGACTCCAAATCGAAAGGCGCGGGCAAAGGGAAAATCGGCGAAGTCTACCTCATCCAGCTCTCGGAGCCCGACGCTCGACAATCCACCGAAGCGAAACCATCCAATCCGCGCGCATCAGCAGGCGACCCCTTTGTTTTGAAGCTCCCGCTTACGGGTAAGACGCAGTCGGCCAATCTCACGATCGAGGCCACCGTCATGGACCCGAAAAAGAACAAACTTACCAGCCACTGGGAAGTCACGGCGATGACCAAGTTCGAAAGCGGGCAGCCCGGTCGCGCGGTTTTCGAGCTCATGACGCTTCCCGACGGGCACGTGCATCTCACCTCCCAAGCGCCTAGCGCAGCTGCGGCGCCCGGCGCAGCCGCGGCACCTGCGGCGCCGGCCGAGCCGAAAAAGTAGCCACGCCGGATGCCGGTGTCTGGCGCGCCCGCCGAGCGCGTCCTATATAACGATGGTGAGCGTGTCCGCCGGCATGTCCGCATCCAGCGCCGCCCCGAATCTGGAGCAAGCGATCCTCGGGTTGAAAGCCGAGAGGAACGCGGTGATTTTGGCGCATTACTACCAGGAGAGCGAAATCCAGGATTTGGCCGACTTCATCGGGGACTCACTGGCCCTTGCGCAGGAGGCCAAACGCACGCAGGCCAATGTGATCTTGTTCGCGGGGGTGCATTTCATGGCCGAGACCGCCAAAATCTTGAACCCTGAGCGCACGGTCGTGGTCCCGGACATAAAAGCGGGTTGCTCGCTTGCCGATGGGTGTCCGGTCGAGCGCTTCCGGGCATGGAAGGCGCGTCACCCCGGGTCGGTGGTGGTGAGTTACATCAATTGCTCGGCCGAGGTGAAAGCCGAAAGCGATTACATTTGCACCTCGAGTAATGCGCAAAAGGTGGTCCAGGCCATCCCCGATGATCGGACCATCTTGTTTGCTCCCGACCGAAACCTAGGCCGCTATTTGGTCAAGCAGACGGGCCGTGAGATGGTGCTCTGGCCCGGCAGCTGCATCGTTCACGAGACGTTTAGCCAGCGCAAGCTCATCGACCTAAAGACCCGGCACCCCGAGGCGAAAATCATCGCGCACCCCGAGTGTGAAGAGCCGCTGCTAAATATGGCAGATTTTATCGGCTCTACCGCGGCGCTGCTCCGCTTCGTGCAGAATGACCCCGCTCAGCAATACATCGTTCTCACCGAATCCGGGATTTTGCATCAAATGCACAAGCGCTGTCCGGAAAAGACCTTCATCCCC
>DASXTY010000051.1:0-8786 GCA_036505155.1 Polyangiaceae bacterium
CGTGGCGCAGGATCAACAGCTTGCCAACAAGGTTCGAGCCGCTGTCGGAGACATCGGCCAAGGTACGAACATCCTCATTGGCAACCCCAGCGCCACGCAAATTGTGGTGACCCCACGATTCGGCGCCACCAGCAACCTTCCAGGACCTTCGGTTACGATTGCGCCCCGCGGCGTGGGCAAGATTCCGATCACGACCCCGAACACACATGTGACGGTCTTTTCTGAACCGGAGGGTAACGGTCCTCCGATTGTCGCGATATTGGCGATCGACACCGGTAAGGTCGACGAAACGTACTTGGTTTAGTCGGTCAAACGTCGCAAACGGGGCACCAAATCCCCCGACCAGGCCCGCATGCCCGGCTCTCTTCGCAGGGGGCCGGGCCCGCGCTACTCTGGACACATGCTGCAACGGCCGCGAAGGAACCGAGCGAGCGCAGCGGTTCGCGCGATGGTGCGCGAGACCGATTTGCGTCCGACCAATTTAGTGTTGCCCCTGTTCATTCAGGAGGGCGAAGAGGCCGAAACGCCCATCGCTTCCATGCCGGGGCAATTTCGCCTCGGGATTGAAAAAATAGTTGGGCGAGCTCGGGAGGCACTGGAGCTCGGCATCCCCGCCGTCGCGTTGTTCCCGGCGCTCCCGGCCGAGCTCAAGGACCCGCGGGGGAGCGAATCGCTGAATTCGAGCGGGCTGCTTCAGCGCTGCGTTCGCGCATTGAAACGCAACGTACCGGAGCTCGTGGTCATCACCGACGTCGCGCTCGATCCTTACTCCAGCGATGGCCATGACGGGGTGGTCATCGACGGGCGCATCGACAACGACGCAACGCTTCCCATTCTGGGGCACATGGCGGTTTCGCAAGCGGAAGCGGGAGCCGATGTGGTTGCCCCCTCCGACATGATGGATGGCCGGGTGGCTGCAATTCGCGCAGCGCTGGATGAGGCAGGATTTGTGGACGTCGGAATCTGCAGCTATTGCGTCAAATACGCCTCCGCCTTTTACGGCCCCTTCCGCGACGCGCTCGATTCCGCGCCCAAAAGCGGCGACAAGAAAAGCTACCAGATGGATCCGGCGAATGTGCGCGAAGCGTTGCGGGAAGTTCGGCTCGACGAAGCGGAAGGAGCTGACTGGCTGCTGGTCAAGCCGGGTCTGCCCTACGCCGACGTGGTGCGCTTGGTGCGCGAGCACACCAGCCTTCCGGTGGGCGCGTACCATGTGAGCGGTGAGTACGCGATGCTCAAAGCCGCCGCTGCCCAGGGCTGGCTCGACTACGACCGCTGCTTACTGGAGAGCCTGACCTGCCTTCGCCGCGCCGGGGCCGACTTCATTTTCACCTACGCGGCGCTGGACGCGGCACGCCTGCTGCGGGCGCCTTGACCCCAGCAGCAGAAGCCAAAACACGGCTCACCCCCGCGTAACCAGGGGATTTTTTCGATTCTCACCCGGTCGGGGTGGGAGCCCTTTAACTCCGCGCTCAGGCGGCCGTTATTGCTCACAATGGCTTTTGGCACCGGCAAGGAGCAGGTCCAGGATCCGGTTTCCTCCGGGGTCGAGATCATCTCCTTGCGCGGTTCACGCGAGAGCTCCGAAAGCGAGGTGCGAACCAGCGGGGTGCCGATCAGTCGGGACCCGCAGAGCTTCTCGGACTTGTCCCATCTGGGCCAGTCGCGCGTCCTTCTGGTGGATGACCAGCCCGAGGTTTTGCGCGGGATGGAGCGGCTGCTCACATCACGCGGTTACCAGGTTACCGTAGCCAGAAACGGCCACGAAGCGGTTGCCCACGTCATCGAGCAAGAGTTCGACGTCGTATTGACCGACATCGCGATGCCCGAGATGGACGGCATCCAGCTCTTGCGCGAGATCCGCGCGCATGACCTGCACGTGCCGGTGGTGCTGGTCACCGGCGCTCCAACCGTGGACACCGCCATTCAAGCCCTGGAATACGGCGCTTTGCACTATCTCACCAAACCCCTCGCCCTGGAGGCTGTGGAAAACATCATTCATCGTGCGGCTCGCTTGAACCGAATGTCCAGAGTCAAGCAGCAAGCCGCTCAGCTGCTCGGGCACCCGGACGGCTTGGGCGCCGACCGGGCCGGGCTGGAGGCTAGCTTCGAACGCGTGATGCAGAAGCTCTGGATTGCGTATCAGCCGATCGTCGATGCGAAAAAGCGCAAGGTCTTCGGCTATGAAGCATTGATGCGGAGCCCGGAGCCGAGCCTTCCGCATCCCGGCGCGGTGCTGGACGCGGCGGAACGACTGGGCGCCCTGGACCGATTGGGCAGGCGAGTCCGCAGCCTGGCTGCCGAGCCGTTTACGATGGGCGCCGACTTGCCGGTGTTGTTCCTGAACTTGCACGTTACCGACCTTCTGGACCCGACCTTGACCTCGTCGCGCTCGCCGCTCTCGCAGTTCGCCCAGCGGGTGGTGCTGGAGATCACGGAGCGCTCCTCGCTCGAAGAAGTCAAAGACGCAAGGACCCGAGTTGCTGCTCTTCGCGACATGGGATTTCGCATTGCGGTTGACGACCTGGGTGCGGGTTACGCGGGCTTGACTAGCTTTGCCTTGCTGGAGCCTGAGATCGTCAAGCTGGATATGTCGCTGGTGCGCGATGTGCACGTCAACCATACCAAGCAGAAAGTCATCCGCTCGATGACCGCGCTGTGCAAAGACATGGGAATGATGGTGGTCGCTGAGGGCGTCGAGAGCGCTCAAGAGCGCGACACGCTGATGTTTTTGGGCTGTGACCTCTTGCAGGGATATCTCTTCGCCAAGCCTGGTCCAGGTTTCCCAGAGGTCAGCTGGTGATGGACTATCGACTGCGCGCGCAACCGGAGGCCCCGATGGAGACTCCTCGCGCGGGAGTGCTTCCCCAAGCACCGGGAGGAGGCCGAGTGGTCGTCATTCCATCGTCGCGCGAAGCGCGCGCTGCGGCGCATGGCCCCAACCAGCCCGGCGTACCCGGTACACCAGCCGTGGGAACCGATGCCACGCAGCCCGGAATGCCGGCGGTGCGTCCCCCGGTGGGAGTTTCGTCGGCCGAGCCAACCGGGGCGGTAATCCCACAAACGGAGCTATTTCCCGCCTTCGACGACAGCGACGTCACCGAGGTTTTCACGCGCCCGACGGACTTCGGCGAACCACCGGTGGCCCCCGGACGTTGCGACCGCGCGCTGTTTCTCAGGATGGACGGCGTCAATGCCGGCCAAGCACATCCCCTGCCCGATGGGTCATGCACCATCGGCCGTCATCCGGGGTGCGAAGTGCGGCTGTCCGACCCCGGCATCAGCCGGCACCATGCTCGCGTCCACACCACCGGCGCGCTCCGCTACATCGAGGACCTCGGCTCCAGCAACGGCACCTTCGTCCAGGGGCGGCGCGTTACCCAGTCAATCCTAACGGACGGCGCATGGATTCAGCTCGGTCCGCGGGTGAACCTTCGCTATTCGCTGGTTGACGCTCAACACGAGGAGCTGCTCAACCAACTTTTCGAATCGAGCACGCGCGACGCGCTGACTGGAGCTTACAATCGCAAGCACTTCGACGAGCGACTGCGCGCCGAAATCGCCTACTGTGCGCGACATAACACGGAAACGGCGTTGGTCCTGATCGACATCGATCATTTCAAGGCCGTCAATGACCGCTACGGACATCCGGCGGGAGACGTCGTCTTGCGACAAGTCTCGCAAAACGTGCAGCGCCGCCTGCGTGCCGAAGATCTGTTTGCCCGCTTTGGAGGAGAGGAGTTCGCCGTCATCTTGCGCGAGACGGACCGCGCCGGAGCGGCACAGGTCGCCGAGCGGCTGCGCGCCACCTGCGCCACCGTGCCCGCACTGGTCGACGGGCGTCCCATCCCCGTCACTATTAGCATCGGCTGCGCGACCCTGAGTTGTTGCCAAAAGCGCACCATGGCCGATCTGGTTCAAACCGCCGACCGGCGGCTGTATTTGGCCAAGCGCGGCGGCCGCAACCGCGTGGTGGCAACCGGCTAGCCACCGGCCCTTGACCGATACTCGCGGGAGGCAGATGCTCGCCGGCACCGTGGCTCTGGACGTGCAAATTCTCAAATCCGAGCGCGACCGGCTCAAGGAAGTTTTGCGCGAGATAGAAACCGAAACACGTCGCGTCGAGGCCGACCTCAAGAGCTTCCGCCAGCGCGAAATTCAGACTAAGCGCGAGATCGAGGCGCTCACCGTGCTCATCGACCTGTCCGAAGGTCGCGAGACGAAAAAAGAAAACGATACCTAGCCTAGAGCTTCGTCTTGCCCAGCGTGAGAATCCTCTGGAAATGCGCGGGAGCGACCGACATCACGGAAAGCCTCCCCTGGCGCAAAAGCAAGAGATCGCCGAGCTTTTGATCAGAGCGCATCTGGCTGAGCCCCACCGGAGCGGTTAGCTCTTTCAGGGGAGCCAGGTCCACCGCCGACCAGTCACCCTCTTTTGCCGTTGGGTCCGGATACGCTTCTTTTGCAACGCGCGCGATACCGACGATCTGTTTGCCTTCGCCAGAATGATAGAAAAGAACCAGGTCGCCTTGGCGCATCGCGCGCAGATGGTTTCGCGCCGCGAAATTGCGCACGCCGTCCCACCGAGTTTGCCCATCGCGAACCAGATCGCTCCAGGAATATTTAGCCGGTTCGCTCTTGACCAGAAAATAAGCAACAGGCATGGGTCTCTCCTATCCTATCATCGCACAGACTACGCAGAGTCGCCCAGTTTTCCGCCTGCTTAGTCAGCTTCCGGCAAACTTCAAGAATGCCCCCCGCGCGTCGATTCGCGCCCCCGTACCGCGCGCGCCTGCTGCTCCTTCCCAGCCAACTTGCCGGCTAGCTTCAGGACCAACTTGGATACCTCCCCAATCACCCACACACTGCACGCCATCGCCATAGCAGCGCCGAGCTCGGCGCCGCTGAGGGGTGCTGTACCGAATACTTTTTCCATGAATGGCACGTAAATGGCGATGGATTGCAGCGCGGCAGCGGCGACGAATGCCCCGAGCAGCCTCCAATTGGAAGCCAGCCCCAGCGCAAACACCGACCGGCTTCGGGAGCGTGAGTTGAGCGCATGAAAAAGCGGAGAAAACGCCAGAACCGTAAAAGTCATGCTTCTGGCTGATCGCAGTACGCTTTCGCCCGGCGCTTCGCCCGCGGATGCCAAATAGTGGCCAAACACCAAAAGCCCCAGCAAAGCCATGCACCCGCCGTAGAAAACCAGCCAAATCACTTCGCGCCAAGCTAAAAATGGCTCTGACTGCTCACGCGGCGGCTCGGACATCGGATCCACGTGCATTGGCTCCATCCCCAGTGCGAGCGCGGGCAAGCCGTTGGTGATGAGGTTGATCCACAAGATCTGTGTCGGAGTGAGAATCGCCGGCCAACCCAGCATGGCGGCGATGAACACCGCCAAGACCAAGCCGGCGTTTGCGGCGAATAGGAAGACGATGAACCGCTTGATGTTGGAATATATGATTCGCCCTTCCTCGATGGCGCTGACGATGGTGGCGTAGTTGTCATCGGCGAGCACCATGTCGGCTGCTTCTCGGGCTACATCGGTTCCGGTGCGGCCCATGGCAATCCCGATATTGGCGGCCTTGATGGCGGGAGCATCGTTTACGCCGTCTCCGGTCATTGCCACTACCCGCCCGCTTTGAGTGAGCGCCTGCACCAACCGCAACTTGGAAGCTGCAGTGGCACGAGCCACCGCGCGAACTGCCGGCAGACGGCGGGCCAAGTCCGCGTCCGACATTTGTTCCAGCTCGGCTCCGGAGATCACTTCGTCGTCGTCTTGAAGCAGACCAATCTCCGAACCAATCGCTCGAGCGGTCGCGGGGTGATCGCCGGTGATCATTATGGATTTCACTCCAGCGCGCCGCGCAACTTCGATCGCCGAGCGAACTTCCCCGCGAGGCGGGTCCGCCATCCCCACCAGTCCGATCAAGGTCAAATCACGCTCGAAGACCTGCACCAAACTAGGTCGTGCCTCGAGCAAAATCGTAGGCGTGGCCGTGGGCCGGCGCCGCGCCAGCGCCAGTACACGAAGCCCCGTCCTTGCCCAGCGCTCGATGACCTCCAGGAGCTCGGCGCGAACCGAACGCTCAAGCAGGTGGTCCACCCCATCTTCGCCCACCACCTCGACTACGTGGTCCAGGACTTTTTCTGCCGCCCCGTGAATGTAGCTCTGCAGCCCCGAGGGCGTGCTCACGATCACGGCGGCCATCTTGCGGTGACCGTCGAACGGCAGCTCGCGCAGCACCTCAGGGTCACCTTGTGGCTCCAATCGGGCGCCAAACTCGGCGTACAGCGCTAGCAGTGCGGCATCGGTCGGATCGCCTTGGACTTCCAGAGAACCACTCGAGGCATTGAGCTTGGCGGCAGGCGCGAACTGACTGGCGAAGAGAAGCTCGGCCACGGCTCCCGCGGGACACACTTCTTGATTGTCGTCGTCCATCAGCTGCCAGCCCTGAGTCGAATCATCAAAGGTTTGGACGCGCAGAGTCTTACCGCCTGCCCACAGGCGTCGAACCGCCATGCGGTTCTGTGTCAGCGTTCCGGTCTTGTCGGTGCAGATCACATGCGCTGCGCCCAGAGTTTCGACCGCGCTCAAACGGCGAACCAAGGCCTTGCGGCGGGCCATCCGCTCGACGCCCAAGGCCAACACGATGGTGGTCACGGCCGGCAGCCCCTCGGGAATTGCCGCCACCGCCAGACTCACCCCGGTCAGGAGCAGAAAGCCGATGCTCTCATTGAGCCGCAGCAGCCCTATCGCAAAAACCACTAGCCCCACGAGTCCGCACCCGATCACCACATGCGTGCCGAAGCGACGCAAAGCCAGCTGAAGCGGCGTTTCCGGGGCTCGAACCTGGCCCAACATGCCCGCGATGCGCCCGAGCTCGCTTTGCATCCCGGTGGCTACCGCCAGCGCTCTGGCCCGACCCGCATTCACATGAGTGCCCGCAAAGACCATGTTCGTCCGCTCGGCCAACACCGTCTCCTTCGTCAATACCGAGCACTGTTTGTCCACCGGATTGGATTCGCCCGTCAGCGCCGACTCCGTCAGCAAAAGATCGATACAATGGATGAGGCGGCCATCGGCGACCACCCTATCCCCTTGCTTCAACAGCATGATGTCGCCCGGAACCACTTCCGAGGCCGGTACCATTTGCTCAGCGCCGTCGCGGATCACCCGTGCCACCGGCGCGGTCACGTCTCGAAGCGCCCTCAGAGCCGATTCCGCCTTGCGTTCCTGAAAAAAACCGATGACCGCATTCAAGATCACGATGGCACCGATGGCGCCAGCGTTCCCAAATCTCTCCAGGTGAGACTGCTGTTTACCCTCTACGAACGCGAGGAGTAGCGCTATCCCCGCCGCCACGATCAGAGCGATCACGGTGATGTCGGCAAATTGTCGAAAGAACTGGGCCCATGCCCCCGCGCCGCCCTGCTCGGTCAGCACGTTGGTTCCGAACGCGGCGCGTTGCGCCTGCACTTGCCCCATGCTCAAGCCACTTTCGATATCCGCCCGGAATTTGCACACCAAATCCTCGAGGCTACCAGCATGCCAGTGCGCTGGAGCTTCGCCTGCAGGATGCGGCAACCTAGCTCGAGCAGCCGAGGTCATTTGCCGGATTGGTATTCCGGAGGCGGGGGCACCTCCTCACTTTTCGTTACCGCCGGCGGAGCTTCCGGGCAAGGGGCGCCTAGACTTTCGACCAGTCCTTGTCGCGGCTTACCAGCACCGGAAATGGGGAAATCCGCAACACCTCTTCGGCAACCGAGCCCAAAATGAGGCGGCGCACACCGCTCAGCCGATGCGTGCCCACCACCACCAAATCTGCCCCCACGGTCTCCGCCACGCGCACGATTTCCTTTGCAGGGGAGCCCCAACACAAGTGCGGAACCACCGTCAGGCGCAGCTCCGGGCTCGCAGCGCGCTGCTCCGACAAACCCTGCTCGATGAATTGATCGAGCCGTCTGCGCTCGCTATCGAGAAGCTCTCGGGTAGCGTCAGAAGCATAACTCGTGGCCTCTGCCGCGGACGGATCGTGCCCGATGACGTGGACCACGTGCAGCGGCCGCTCGCCGTTGGGGTCGGCAAACGCCACGGCAGCTCGAAAGGTGTGGCTGCTGGTCTCGGAGAAATCAACTCCCACCACGATTTTCGGTGGCTCGGCAGGTTGGCTGGACATTTCGTTGACGTTCATTTGCCGGCCGCTGAGTGGAGCGGCTCGGGGTCTAGTGCGCCGGGCAGGGTCACCGGCTCTCCCAGCAAAACTCTTAGCTCGCCCTTTTCCAACGTCTCCTTCTCCAACAATGCGACGACCAGCCGGTCCAGCTCGGCCCGATGGCGCGACAGCAGTGCCCGGGCACCTTCCACGGCCCCGCTCAGGATGGCGCGCGATTCTTCTTCGATGACGTGCACGGTGGCGTCACTGGTTCCCCCCTCGGTTGCCAGCACCTGCCCCAGGAAGGGATGTTCGGTTCGATGCTCGTGGTACACGGGGCCCACCCGCTCGCTCATGCCGAAGTGCGCAACCATTTTGAATGCCAGCTCGGTTGCCTTTTTGAGGTCGTTTTCCGCGCCGGAAGACACGTCGCCCAGCACCATGGACTCGGCCGCGTATCCACCCATCAGCACACTCAGGCGTGCCTCGAGCTCCAGTTGAGTCATGATGTGACGATCCGCCGCCGGAGTCTGCTGAGTCACGCCCAGCGCCATCCCGCGAGGGATGATGCTGACCCGATGCAGTGGCTCGCTCTGAGGCGAGAAATGCGCCACTACCGCGTGACCGGCT
>DASXTY010000052.1:0-4588 GCA_036505155.1 Polyangiaceae bacterium
ATGCGGGGGCGAGCCCGGGTCAACGCGTACGTTAGTTGAGCGCAACTAATCAGGCCCGTGGACGGGCGGTCACGCTGGTCTTGCGGCTGGTCTCTCCTCGTACGATCGCTTGATGACGCAGCCGGTAGTGGAGCGGGGTTACGCCGAACCGCCGTTTGAATAGCTTGTAGAAGTGGCTCAGGTTGTCGATACCGCAGGCGGCAGCGATTTCCACGATCTCGCTGGTGGAAGTCTCGAGCTGCTGCGCCGCGTAATCCATGCGCGCTTCGGTAACCAGATCGGTCGGCGTGACTCCGAGATGACGACGCGTCTCGCGGGCGACGTGCTCTGCGCAGTGCGCGGCCAGCCGAGCGAAAGCGCGGGTTCCGCCCGCCAGATGTTGGGGCTGCCGGATCCCCTCACACGCGCGCCGCAGCCACTCCGGTGCCATAGCCAGCTTTCCGACCGGCTTCGGATCTTCCTCGAGCTCGCCGAACAGGGACAAGAGAAAGCGATCGCGCTCGAGGGACGTCTTGGGAGCTCGGGTGAGGCGTTCTGCGTGTTCGACCAGCCGCTTCAATCGGTACGCGGACAGGGTGTGATGAAGCGGAAGCGCGGCGGCACCTCCGTAGAACTGCGCTTGATGGGAAAAGTACCGCTCCCTGAGCTCGTCCAGCACCGCGGCGGGGAAGGCAACATTCGAATGTACGAACCCAGCGGGATCCACGGCTCGAAATCCGTGGGTGTCCGTCGGTCGCACCAAAACCAGAACGCCGGGGTTCAGCGGCCGGGTCTCCCCGTTCGCCCAATGCACCCCCCGGCCTTGCTCGATCCAAAAAATCTCCGCAAAATCGTGGGTATGTACCGCGCAGGCATCCGGGCCGCGCATGACCAGGCGAGCAAAGTGGTAAGCTGGGCCACCGCCTGGCCACTGCGCCACGTCGCGCCAGCGCAAGAGAGTCACCCCATCAATAAAACACAATTGTTTGTCATTGCAAAGCAAGACGGCTGGCGGCGGTTGGGCCATCTTGAAGGAAGGCCCAAAGGGCTGAGAAAAGCCTTCCTCAAGGACTAAACCAATGGGTGCACCTAGCGCAGAAATCGCGGGCGTCTCCAATCCGCGCCTCACCCCGCATCAAGTGGAGCAATACCGGGCGGAGGGGTATTTGTTGGTAAAAGAGCCGGTTTTGCCCGAGTACCCGTTCCAGCAGCTCCGCGCGCATTTCGACGCCAAGCTTCGAGAGCTGCCCGACGGCCAACGCCCGGAATCCATGGATGTACCGCACTTCAGCGATCCCAAGCTCTTCGATTGGCTCCTGGCCGACGAGGTGCTGGACTTGGTGGAGCCGATTTTAGGGCCGGATATCGCGCTCTACTCGAGTCACTTCATCTGCAAGCCGGGGACGGACGGCCGGCGGGTGCCGTGGCACGAAGATTCTTCCTACTGGAACGGCGTGCTCGATCCGATGCAGGTCTGCACCGTGTGGCTGGCACTCGATCCCTCGACCCGGTTCAACGGTTGCATGCACGTCATCCCTCGGACGCACCGCAATGGGTACTCCGAGTATCAGGACGTTTCCGACCCTGAGCGCACCGTGTTCGGCACCGAAATCAAAGCCTCCCAGCGCGACGACTCCAAAGCGGTAGCGCTCGAGTTAGAACCCAACCAGGCGAGCCTCCATGATGCGCGTCTCATGCACTCGAGCCCCGCAAACACCAGCGGTATCCGGCGCTGTGGATACACCATGCGTTACATCCCGACTACCGTGAAATTCAAACCGAGGCGGCACTGGTATTTCCAGCAACATCAGATCTACCTCGCCAGGGGGCGAGACCGCGCCGGAAACCAGTATGCGGATCCGGGACGCTCTTACGACGAGCTGGCCGCGTTTCGGCGGGGTAACAAATACGGTCATTAGGGCAACGAAGTTGTTGAAGAAGTCGTAATTCGAGTGCCGGCTCAAAATTGCCCGCCACCTTCCGCTCTGGAAGTCGTTAAACAGGGCGACCCCGCGTGCACTCAATGAAGCGCGACGTAGAGCTCCGCGTGGCAGCCGCGGACTGTGATCCGACCAACAACACGGGAACTCTCCCTTTCGGCCCAGCGCTGATCGAGTGCTTGTAGAGCGTTGGTCGTTAGCTTGAGGTTGGAGCTGTGGAGAGCTCGTGGGATGCGCAAGGGCCGACGCTTTTTTCGAGCGGTCCTTCCAAGGTTAATGTTTGATGTCGAGCTCGTGCATCCGCTTATGGATGGCCTCGATCGCCTGACGGAACGGCTCCTCCAAAAATGTGAGGTGGTCCTCCCGGCCGTGGTGATGCGTCACCGCTTCCGGCCGCCACTGCAGCGCGCGATGGCGAATGTACTCCATACCGCCGTGGATGAGCGTCAAAAGGTAGTTGGCGGTTTCGAGCTCGAATCGCCACCACGGCCCGCCCACCGCCACATAAACCGGGGAGGTGTGCGCCAGGATTCCCCGCCCCCAGTCGTCTCGGTGAGGAAGCACGCCGTAGCCAGGGCCCGCACAGCGCGCGACGAGCCAGGAGTGCTTTTCCACTTTTACCTGAGCTCGTACGCTGAGCCGCTTGGCCGCTGTTTTCTCTTCCGTCCTGGCGATAACTTGTCCGTTCATCACCACTTCCAACGTGTGTATGGGAAGCACGCTCTCGGCTTCGGCGGTAACTTCGACGGTTCCACCGTTGCCGGGCAAGTCGAGAGTGCCGCCGATGGGCACGCCGTCGACTGAGAAACGCAGCAGTGGACCGCCGCTGAGAAACGTCCGTCCCGCTTTCAGTCCCCGACACCAGTTCTCGTGGGTAAAGGGCTGGTCGGGATCAAGGTACACGTACGTGCGGTACAGGCCCACCGGCACCCCGGAGGTCATCTTGTCGGTGCCGCCCGCCAGCGGAAGCCGATAGCCGCAGTTTAGGTACCGATAATATTCGACATGGCCAAAGTCGTTTTGAGCCAACCATTCCGCGGCGTCGATCCGACCGGTGGTGATCAGGGTGGCGGTTTCGCCGTTCGGCCACGGCATGTGTGGAAGCACGACGGTGCCGCCTTGCGCGTGACATGCGTCCGCCCAGCGGCTCATCGAGGTCTCGAGGTTTCCGCCGATTTCGGCCTCCATCGGGCCGTCCGAGCACCAGGGATTGACCGGTCGCTTCAATCCCAGAAGAGCAAGGTGGCCCAACATGTGCTGCCGGTTCTCCTGACTCGCCCACACGATGGTCTCGCCGCCGCGCTGCACGCTGGGCTCGCCGGTGAACTCTTCTGCGTTGGTGAAGAGGTGCCCCCATTGCGATAGCAGCAAATTGACCAAGTTTAGTCCCTCACCGGCGGCTTCGGTGTGCGCTCCCTGCGTGGACAGGAAATGGACGTGGGTATCGCCGCTGTACCAACCCTCTTTGCCCATGTCGCGAAGGCGCTTGAGGCGGAACGTCAACTCTTGCTGGCCAGGCGCAACCTCGACCCGCGTCCGAATCGGCTCGTATTCCGGGCCGCGTGCAATATCCACCAGCACCTCACCCCGGGGGAGCCAGCCTTCGCAGGTGCCATCGACGTACGCATAAGTCATTTGCCCGAGGCGCACGTCACCTCCCACGTCTATGTGCCAGGAGCCCAGATTGGAGTTTACATGAGCGTGATGCCCATGCGGCGGAAATGGCACTCCGTCGCGCGAGCGAAAATGAACGCGACAGGGCACCGGGCGGCCGGTTGCGTCGTCCAGCACGGTCGTCTTCACCCAATTCCGCCCCTCATCCAGCAAGATCAGCTCTAATCGTTGGTTGGGTCGAGCGAGTTTGTTCGTTTCGAGCTCGCCCCAGTTCACCGCGCCCAACGTTTCACCATCTTGCTTTACGATCACCGTGGCCGAAGGCACCGCGGCAATTTCCACGAAGGCGGGGCTCGACTGAGAGTTTTGCTCCTGTCCGTATCCGGCGTAACCATCCGCAAGGAACGCCTCCGCATCCTGCTGGGGCAGCGCAAACGGGTAGCTCGCGACTCCTCGGTCCACCTCCACTTCCAGGTTGAACGGCCGTTTGGCGTTCGCCTCGGCGGGGAGGACGATCTTGACTTCCCTTCGCGCCGACCGATTGAAAGGAAACTCCTCGAGGTGACCCAGCGTGACGGCGCCAATCACAAACCGCGGCCCCTTGGGACGGATGATGAGCGCGCCGAGCTCCAGGTCCGGCCGGGGGTTCACCCAGGTCCAAAGAAAAAAGCACTGTGGCCAGCCCTGCGTGTTTTCCGACTGACGCATCCCAAGTTCTTGCCACTTGCCCTCGTAGCGGGCGGTAACCATGCCGTCCTTTTGATCCGGATACGCAAGAAACGGAAAGTTTCCCCACACCTGCGGCAAGGTCCCGATCTCGAATCGCTCGCGCACGGCCACGTTGACCTCATCGCCGCTGGTGTATCGAAAGCCATACTCTGCGCACGGCTTGCCCACCGGGCCGCCTTGAAACAAGTCCGTATCCATGAGCCGGTGCGCGACGATCACGTATCGCGCCAGCCGGCCAATCGGAATGATCGTTTCCTCGGTGCGGACTCCCTCGCCGAATGCTGCAACGCGTCCGGGCTCCGAGACCAAAAAGGGAAGGCCGTGCC
>DASXTY010000053.1:0-4607 GCA_036505155.1 Polyangiaceae bacterium
ACGATGCCGCCCAGGATGGCCGCGGCCAACACCACGCCGATCAAAAATATACTCTTCCCGCGCGCGGAAGAGGGCAGCGAGCTCAGGCGTTCGGGAACGAAGCGCCGAACCAGGGGCAACGGCTGGATCCGATGCACCAGAGGAAGCGGCTCGGTGAGTCGAGCGGCATCGGCGCCGGAAGTAGCCTCCAAAACTCCGGTCAGTCCGCGCGCCGTGGGCGCACTTTGCTCCGCAGCCTCGCCGTCGAGCGTGGGAGCGCTGGTCGGCGAGCTTTGGATCGCGTGGTCGACCAAGGTTGGCTCGGGCGGACTTTTCAGCTTGGGAGCCTCCACGATGCGCGCGATTTGCACGGTGATGTTGTCGTGCCCGCCCCGCTGATTGGCGCGCTCGACCAACTTTTGGCAGCCGACCGCCACACCGCTCGCGAGGTTGGATTGCACCTCAAGGGAAATGTCCTGGTCGGACAAAAGGTCGGTCAAGCCGTCTGTACACAACACCAATATATCGCCGGGTAACAGCGGTTGTGGCTGCGCTCGGCACTCGACCTCGGTGTCCGGCCGCATCCCAAGCGCCCGCGTGATGCGGTTGGCGTCCGGATGGGATTTGGCTTCGTCCTCTTTCAATACTCCCGCGTCGATCATCTCTTGAACCATGGAGTGGTCCCGAGTCAAGCGTTGGATGTCGCGCCCGCGGAGCAGGTACGCGCGCGAGTCGCCCACATGGGCCAGCTCTGCCACGCCATCATGGAGTAAAGCCGCAACGCAGGTGGAGCCGGGTCGAACCGCTGCCGGATTGGGTCCACCGATGTCGAACACTGCGCGCCCGCCGGCTTCGATCGCGCGCACCAACACCGTTGTAGGCGCCGTCGAAACCGGTTGGGTTTTCAGGGATTCAAGGATGGCGGAAACCGCGGTGGCGCTTGCGACCTGGCCTTCCGAATGGCCACCCATTCCGTCGCAAATCAACATCAGAAATCCGTGGGATGTCGCCACGGAGGCGCAGGCGTCTTCGTTCACCTGTTTCTCCGGATCTCTGCCGGGATCGCTGAGCTCGGCGACATCCAGCACCAAGCCACGGGCGGAGTGCAGCACGCAGGCCTTGCCCCTTATTCGAGCCGCGCGCTGAATTCGAGTGGGCCCAGGCGAAGCAGCGAGCCGTTGGGAACCGGCGTCCACACGCCGGGCGGGGCGGGATTGCCGTTGACCAGTGTGCCGTTGTTGCTGCGCTCGTCACGGACGAAAAGCTGCCCGCCGTCGAGCTTGAGCGTCGCGTGCACTGCGGAGACGCGAGGCTCGCTCAAGAGGATCGCGCATTGTGAAGCATCCCGACCAGCGCGCATTTCACTGCCCGCCGTGATGGTGAACACTCCGGCCGAACCGTGTAGCGTGGCTCGCGTCGCTCCAGTTCCGGCGGAGGGCACGGGCGCATAGGGATTGGGGGGCGGCGGCTGCAGCGGCATGTTTGGCTCGACTCCAAGTCCCCGACCTGGTTGGGCGCCGTACATGAATTCAGAGCTATAACCTCCGGGAGCGCCGGCCGGCGCGCCCCCGTAGGGAGCCGGGGCCGATCCAATAGGAGGCGCGCCGTACCCGACTCCGGGGTAAGCCGGGCCCGGGTAACCCGGTGGGCCGGGTGGCGGAGCCGGCGTCCTTTTCTTTTTGCTGCCGCCGCGCACCAGCACCAATACCAAAAGCGCCAGCACCGCCGCGCCAAAGAGCCCGCCCAGAACTTTGGGCCACGGAAACGGCGCGCTCGAGGCTTTCAATTGGATGATGCTATCTGCCGTCACCCCACTGGTACGGTGTGCCGTGTTATCGTACAGAACTAATCGCACCACCGCCTGGTCACCGGAGCCGTGGAGAATCTTGTCCTTGTCCGGTGCTTCGTATTGCACGTAGGTGTCGCTGGCTTCGAGCGAGGTTCCTTTCATGCCCATCGCGATGAGCTGCCGCTGCGCGTTCTTGGCCTTTTCAATGTCGGGGCTGGTGAGCTCAGTCGGCACTTGTTGGCCAGTGGGCAAGAAATAAACCTCGGCGCGCGACTTGTCGCCGCCCCAGCAAAAGTCTCCATACACCCTGAACGAGCCACCCGGCGTCACGCCCTCGCGTTTGGCCATCTCCTGCGTGTATTGCAGATTGACGTCCAGCGGCCAGGTGGAGGGGTCGATGCCGACCGGAACATCTTTGAAGGTGTTGTCACCCAAGATCGGCGGTTTTACGTTGTTGAAAAACAGCTTGAAACTTTGGGTGATGGTAGGCGCGATGCACGCCACCCGCCATTTGACCAGGTACATTTTGGAAAAGCGCGTGCGCACGGCGTTGACCACCGAGGCGGCTCGAGATCCTTCGCCGTTTTGAACCACGGTGAAGAACCCGCCAATTTCGGGATTCGCCATGTTTTGCATGAACTCGGATGAGTTTTGTCGAAACTCATCGAAGGTCTTGATCGGAAAATAAACGCTGATTACGGGCACCGGAGCTTTGGGCAGCGCCGTGTTGTCCTCGGGGAATCGCCCTTGGGTCATGTAGTGTTGGAGCTGCATCGCGCCGGGGCCGGTGGTGGAGGGGTCGGTGCCGCCAAAACCGTTGGAGAGCACCACCATTGTCTGATGCAGCGGGACCTTGACGTCTTCGCCGACGTTGCCGAGCGCCTTGAAACCGTCGGTCGCGGAGGTTTTGATAATCGTCAGTAAAGATCGGTTACGGCCCTGCGAGGGATATACGGCAGTCACCGAGTTGACGAACGCCGCGCCCTTGCGCTTCTCCGATGCGGGCAGCCACTTGGAATCCTGAACCACCTGCCGATCGTTGAAGAACATCAAGTTGACGATGTCGTTCGGGCCCATGCTATCGACGAACTGCCGCGCGACTTGTTTGGCGTCATCCAACCCTTTGCCCATGCGTTTGTCCGCATCGATCAGCACTAGCCATGCCGTACCCACGCCCGGCTGCTGCTGACTGTCGCCCCATTTGGACTGGCTTAGGTACTTCGCCGGCCGATCGGTGTTATCCGCGCTCACGGTGAAGATGGCATTTTGCGCCGGGAACGGGGAAAACGGTGTGTATAACGCGTATGACTTTTCCAGTGCGTCACTCATGCAGCGAAACTGGCTGTCGCCGGTCAGGCTGGCGCACTGCACGATCGCATCGCTGACACGCTTGCTCTGCACCACTTCCACCACCATGGTGAGGACGGGATTTCCGTTCTCCTGCGCGGCGCGCGGGTCGATGCGCAGGATGTGCGCTTCCGGAGCTGCCAGGGCTCGACTTGGGCTCAGCAACGACGCCGGTAAGAGCGCCAGCCCAATCGCAGCCAGAGCCCGCGCGCACTGGGCGCGGGAACGGATCTTAGGTTTTTGCGGTTTCACCAAGTGGACTCCTAAATGATTTTCACGATGGTGACGAAAGCCCCGAAGCGAAGCACTTCGCCATCGTGAACCTCCCGCCTTTGACCGCGCTCCAGACGCAGGTCGGCGACGAAAGTGCCGTTGGTACTGCCACAATCTTCTATCTTCATCCTAGCTGGACACGCCGAGGCCAGAATCAGCGCGTGCTCGGATGATGTGGTCGAATCGTCGATCGCGACGTCGACCCGAGAATTGACCTGGCGCCGTCCCACCAGATTTCTACCCTGATACAGCGGCCAGAAGAGACCGAGGCCATTGGAGTAATTCACCAGAAACCCCGCCAGCGCCCGGGGCGCACCCACGCTGACTTGCTCCGGGTCTACCGCCGGTGCGCGCTCGGGGAGGCGGCTCGTGACCGCAGCGCGAGCGCCGCCCGCGGCGGCCGGCGTGGTCGGCGAATGACCGGGGGGGGGGCGCGAGTCCGGCGACAAGGTTTCGCCGAAAGGGTTCAATCCCTGCGGGTCGCCCACCCGGTGGCGTTCCGCTTCTAATTGAACCGGCGTCTTTCCCCATTTCTCCGCTGGCGTGGCGGGGCTCAGCCCAGCCGGCGCTGCGTAGGGCGATTCGAGCCTACCCGACCGCGGGGCGGTGAGCGCTGCGCCGCACGCCGCACAAAAGCGACTGCCCGCTTCGTTCGAAAGGCCGCATTTCGAGCACGCCAACATTTTCGCAAGACCCCACGAGAGGAGCCGGTGCCCGCCGGCACCCCAGTGGGCGGCCGAGCTACCATACTCGCTCCGGCGCGGGGACAAAAGGGGCCCCGGTTCGGCCCCGAGAATCAGCGGTCCCGCTCGTCTTTGATGCGGGCGGCCTTCCCGGCAAGGTCGCGCAGGTAAAACAGTCTCCCGCGCCGTACCACTCCGCGGTTTAGCACCTCGATCCTCTCGAGCCGGGGCGAATGCAGCATGAAAATGCGCTCGACGCCTACGTTGAAGCTCACTTTGCGCACCGTGAACGTGGAGCGGACTCCGGCGCGGTGGCGCTTGATGACGATACCGCGAAAAATCTGCACCCGGAGCTTGTCCCCTTCCAGGATTTTGTAGTGGACGGCGACCGTATCTCCCACCTTGAAGGGCGGAAGGTCGGCGCGAAGTTTTGCCCTTTCCAGCTCCTGAATCTTGGACGGGATGCTCGACATCAAAACTCCACCGCCGACCGGTCCTGAAGGCGTCCTCGGGCCGGAAGAGGCGGCATTATGCAC
>DASXTY010000054.1:0-7890 GCA_036505155.1 Polyangiaceae bacterium
GCCAACGCGCAAGCTTGCCTGGCCAAGTCATGCGATGAAGTCGGCGCGTGCGTGAGAGCCGTGTTCAAGCCCTAGGTCCAGGCGTTTATCAAGTTTTGGTCCGCATTCCCGGCCACGCCTGGGACGACGATTGAACGCGGCAGCGAACCACGCGATGCTAGACCGCGATGGTTCCAAAGGTGCGGGCGGGTCTCCAAGCCTGCTGGCGTCTGCTAAAAGCCGACGCGGCTGGGGTTGCCTGCGCCATAGTGTTCGGCGCAACCGGTCTGATTCTGTTTTCGATGTCACCACCGTCGTGGCGGCCTCAGTCGGATGGGTTTTACTCGTACATTTACGCTCGTTCGCTGGCCTTCGACTTCGATATCGACTTTTCAAACGATTATGCGCTCTGCGGCGACCCTTTCAGTTTGGGCCACGACCGGGGCACCGGGCATCTCGACAACATTTTTTATCCAGGTCCGGCGCTTCTCTGGGTTCCACTGTTATGGTTTCTGCGGATCCTGGGGGTGAGCAGCAGCTCCTGTGGCCCACCCTGGACCGCCGTGTGCCTGGGCTGTTCCTCAGTGGTCGCATCGCTTGCGATATTTACGAGCTACAGGTTCGTTCGCCATCTGCACACGCCCGGGGTGAGCGCCCTGTCGGTTGCTCTGATGGTGTTCGGGGGACCTGCGCTGGTGCAGGCGGCAGCCACGCCGAGCTACTCGCATATTTACGATTGGTTCTTCACCAGTCTCACGATTCTACTGAGTCACCAGCTCGCGTCGCGTCCTCTCAGGCGGCGGGAGCTCGGCTTTCTCGCGATCGCGCTGGGGTGCGCGATTCTCCAGCGTCTATCCAACGTGTTTTTGGTTTTGCTTCCGCTGGCGGCAGTGCTCCAGAAACAAGGTGGCCTGCGCACCCGGGCAGGCCCCCTGACAGCAACCGGGGTCGGGGTGCTCTTGGGACTTGCACCCATGCTCTGCATCCACGCCTATCTCTATGGTAGCCCCTTCACACTTTCGCACGGCCCCTACTTCTTGCGACTGACCCAGCCGCATCCTTTTCTGGTTCTTTTCGATGCAAAGGCCGGTGTCTTCCTGTATTGGCCCACCATGTGGCTCGCGGTGTTCGGTGGAGCATGGGCGCTCCTGCGCAAGCGGCCTTCGCCGTTCGCCATCGCGGCGGTTGCCCTAGTCTGCCTCGACCTCTATCTCAACTCCACGGCCACCGATTGGGCAGGCGCCAGGAGATTTCTGCACCTAACACCCTTGGTTTGTGCTGCAACGGCGGAGCTCCTGGAAGGCGTGAAACAAAAATTTCTCCAGCATCCACGCCGAGGGTTGGCCCTTGCTGGTATTTTGCTGAGCAGCCCGCTTCTGTTATGGGCCACCGGTTTTGCGCGCTCCCTACAGCTGCGCTGGGTGGGCGAGCCGCTCCATCAGAAGGATGTATACGGATCGTCGGTTCTCACCTTCTGGTCACTGATAGATGAAAAAATCGGAACGGTGCCGATACTGCCTGCCGAAGTGTGGTTCCATCTTCGCTACGGGCTTCCGGGAAGCTCATTCGGAGAGGCCGCGTTTCCCCGGTACTTCACTCGGAATCCATTCTCGTTGATCTGGACCAGCCGAAGGATTGACCTGCAGTCGCTGTATCAAGCGGGTCTCACCGAAGGCCTCTCGCCCACCCCTGGCGGTATGTCCCTCACGCAGCGACCGGCGCGCTGCGTCTTTGCCACCCAATGGCAACGCGCGACACACCTGACTTTGACTGGTCGTACCACCATTCCGGTTTCAGTGAGCGTTTCTTTGGGGAAACGCGCGCTCGGAAAGGTGGAGCTTTCCTCGAGCTCCGCCTCCACACTCACACTTCCTGATAATATTTTTGGTTCCGGAATGCACGAACTGATACTCGAGGTTGAGCCTTCCGCGGCCGCCGACGCGGTCACATTACGTGCTCTCGAGCTTGACGACCGAAGCTCGTACCGGAAACTTTACTTGAACTTCCCGTGACATGAGGACCGTCATCTTCGCCTGCGTGCATAACGCCGGCCGCTCCCAGATGGCGGCTGCATTCTTCAACGCGATGGCGAACACGTCGATCGCCCGTGCCGTGTCGGCGGGAACGCATCCGGCAGAACGTGTTCACCCGGAGGTGGTGGACGCGATGCGCGAGGTCGAAATCGACATCTCGAACGCCAAGCCTCAGCTCTTGACGGAGGAGCTGGCGAAAGGCGCGGATCTCCTCATCACCGTGGGATGCGGAGACGAGTGCCCCGTCGTCCCAGGGCTCCGTCGCGACGACTGGTCGCTGCCCGACCCGAAGGGCCAGCCGATGGAACGTGTCCGCGAGATCCGAGACCAGATCAAAGATCTTGTTTGGAAGCTGCTCGCGAAAGAGGGGTGGTGAGCCCCGTCCACGGATAGGCACTACCTTCAAGTCGTCTCAAAAACCGTACCGCGTCGGCGCTTGTTGCCAAGGCATCGGCTCGAATACTGCGAGCGAACGCTCGCCCGCGATGAGCGGAGCGAATCGCGTATGGGGGACCGGGGGCTTGCCCCCGGCGGAGGATTCCGGTGGGGGCGGGTGGGCGGGACACTAAGCGTGCGCGATGCGCGGCATCCACATCGGCTCTCTGCCCATTTCGGCGTGGGCCAGCTTTAATAGCAGATCCGACTTGAGTCCCGCGGACTGTGGATCGTCCCAACGGTTATTGAGCTCGTCCGGATCCGCTTGCAGGTCGAATAGCTCGCCATAGGCTTTCCGATAGTAGACCGTGAGCTTGTACCGTTCATCGACGTAAGTCCTCAAATGCACGCTGGTGGGGTCGTGATGATTTTCGACCAGCACGTGGTCCCGCACTTGGGTGTCACTGCACCATGCCGGAAGCTGATCGACTCCGGTCATGGTGCGAGGAACCGGCAGCCCCGCCGCTCTCAAAAACGTCGGCGCCAGATCCACCAGTGAAACCAACGCGGCGCTGACCCGCCCCTGCGTCACACGACCGGGAAACCGCGCGATGAACGGTATGCGGATCATGTCCTCGTAATGAAAGGGTCCTTTGTGTAAGAGCCCGTGCTGACCGAAAAAGTGCCCGTGATCGGTGGTGAAAATGAGCATCGTATCTTGGGCCAGACCTAGTTGTTGAAGCTTCTGCAAAATCAAGCCGATGTATTTGTCGAGCAGGCTCACCATTCCATAATAGACAGCTATCTGCTTTTTCAGCTCTTCCTGCTCCGCGTGGTGATGGTGCATCCCGTGTAAGGCAAATCCGCTCTCGCGATATCCCGTCCAGTCAGCCTTCGGGTCCTGAGTCATGCCGAAGTGGGGAGGGTTCTTCTCATGCTCTCTGGAAGTCAACCGCGGCACCGTCAAGGCGCTCGGGTCATACATTCGATCCCACGGCTCGGGGGCCAGGTAGGGCGGATGCGGGTCGAAGAAGCTCGACCAGAGTAAAAAGCTCTCGCCTTTTTTGGCGTAGCCCTCCAGCAGCTGATTGGTCTTTTCCGCAATCCAGGCGTTGTAATGGAAACGCTCGGGAATCAACCAGGTGAAAGTTTGCTCGGTGTTGGTGCCGGTCGGCGGGCGAAAGTAGTCACGCCAATTCATGCAGCCACTCTCTTCCATCCAGATGGCGTAGTGTTGACCCACATGGGATTCGTCCCCGTGGTTACGAGCCAATTCAACCTGTTCGAAGCCGTAAAACGGTCCGTGGAACTGCCGCCAGTATTCGAGGTCCTGCATGATGGGGTAGCTCTCCAGAGACGCGTATTCTTCATTGGCGCGCAGCGGCTGAAAGTGCGCCTTTCCGACCAGGGCGGTTCGATACCCCGCTTCGGTGAAATATTGGCCGATGGTGCGGCTGTTTTCGTTTAGCTTGGTGCCGAGTGTCCATGCGCCGTGCTGGCTCGGATATTGGCCGGTGATGATGGAAGCGCGGGTCGGGGTGCAAGTGGGGTTTGGGCAATAGGCGCGTGAGAATAGGGTTCCCTGCTGTGCGAGCTGGTCCAGCGCGGGGGTTTTGAGCTCGGGATTTTGACAGCCCAGGGTTCGGTAGTGCTGCTGGTCACTGGTGATGAGCAAAATGTTCGGACGTTTGGACACGCTAACTCCCGTGCGATTCCTATTCGGTATTTATGCAATCATGGGCTGAAGTGTGCCGCGCCCAATCAATGCGCTGGCTTGCCGCGCTTCTCGCACCACTTCGTCCACCAGCCGAGCTTGCTCTACTGGTTAGTGTATCGTATGTGTCGGGGCAACGGGAATCTTTTTTGGGTTTGACTCCCTGCGGGGTTTGCGTCTAAATGCAGTGGGGCGAATTGGCTGTAACCAGCCGAGCCCGTATTGAGGTTCACCCATGCGCATAGTGTATCTCGACATCGATTGCCTCCGACCCGATCACATGAGCTGCTACGGCTACCATCGCAATACCACCCCAAACCTCGATCGCGTCGCCGCCCAGGGATTGCGCCTGGATCGGTGCTACGCCTCGGACACCCCGTGTCTACCTAGCCGGAGCGCGCTCATCGCCGGTAGATTCGGCATTCACACCGGCGCCATCGGACACGGCGGCACCGCCGCCGATCCCTTCGTGCAGGGTCCGGGCCGGCGCTTCCGCAGCGAGCTCGGAAATACCAGTTGGATGGCCTGTCTGCGCAACGCCGGCTTCAAGACCGTCACCATCAGCACATTCGGCGAGCGCCACTCCGCTTTCCACTGGTACGCAGGCTTCAACGAAGTGCACAACGTCGGTCAGGGTGGAATGGAACAAGCGCACGAGGTGGTGCCGGTGGCGCTGGACTGGCTTCGTCGGAATGGACGCGCGGATAACTGGTTTTTGCACCTTCACCTCTGGGACCCGCATACGCCGTACCGCGCCCCGGAAGAATTTGGCGATCCATTTTCGTCCGAGCCCTTGCCCAGCTGGCTCAGCGAAGCAGTTCGCAACCAGCACTGGCAAGGCGTCGGGCCGCATTCGGCTCAGGAGCTCCGAGGCTTTGGGGTGGCCGAAGACCCAAACTACCCTCGGCAACCGGTTCAAGCCTCCAGTCTGCAAGAGGTTCGGCGCATGTTCGATGGGTACGACACCGGGGTTCGCTACGCCGACGAAAACCTGGGCCGCGTGCTCAACCTGCTAGAAGAGCTGGACGTCGGCAACCAAACGGCGGTCCTGATTTCTGCTGACCACGGTGAGTGCCTAGGCGAGCTCAATGTTTACGGCGATCACCAAACCGCAGACGAAATCACGCATCGCGTGCCGATGATATTGCGCTGGCCCGGCCTCACCGACAAATTCCGGGGTCAAGCCCATCGGGCCCTGCACTATCAAATCGATGTGGCGGCCACCGTGGTGGAGCTTGTGGGTCGGCAAGTTCCCCGAAATTGGGATGGTTCGAGTTTCGCCGGAGCGTTGCGTGAAGGAGTCGACGCCGGCCGGGATTCCCTGGTGCTTTCCCACGGTGCGTGGAGCTGTCAGCGCGCAGCGCGTTTCGAAGATTACATCTGCGTCCGGAGTTACCACGACGGCTTGCACGACTTTCCAGAAGTGATGTTGTTCAACCTCCGCGAGGATCCCCATGAGCAGCACGATTTGGCGTCGAAACGGCCGGATATCGTGGCCCGTGCTATGAACCTGCTCGACGGTTGGTACGGGACGATGATGCGCTCATCGCAGAACGGCGTGGACCCCATGTGGACCGTCTTGCGCGAAGGCGGCCCCTTTCATACCCGCGGTGAGCTTCCCAATTACCTGGAACGGTTGCGTAAAACCGGGCGCAGCGAAGCCGGCGCCCGCCTAGCTGCAGCGCACCCGAACGAAGTCGACGGTCAGGCCTGAAACGACGACCCGCAACCACAGGTTGCGGTCACGTTCGGGTTTCCGAATTTGAAACCCGATCCGTGCACGCCCTCGACGTAATCAATTTCGGTCCCGTCCAGGTACTGATAGCTCAGCGGGTCGATGTACAGTAGGATTCCGTGGGAGTTGAAGGTCTCGTCCAACTCCGTGGGGCTGTCCTCGAAATACAGATCGTACTGGAAGCCGGCGCACCCGCCCCCCATGACGCGCAAACGCAGACCCTGACCTTCCAGGCCCTCGGAACGAGAGATTTCCTTAACCTTTTCTGCTGCCAACGGAGTTATTGCGATCATGAATCCTAACCAGAGCAGGCGTTCTTTGATTGCGGGGTTGCCGCTCGGTCGCGGCGGTACCACCTGCTCTTACACAATATACGCTCTTTAGCCGGTTTGGCCAGAGTCAACCGCCCCCCTTGGTCCGGCGGGCCCCCAAGGCGCTGAACGGCCTTAATTTTGACCCGGCAAGATGAAGTCAGCGTGAAGCTCCGGAATCTCGGTGCCGCTCCGAGGACCGGCCACGCCACCGCTCACCGTGCCGAATACTGTAACCAACTGGCCGGAAGAAAAGTCCGACTTTTTGCCCAGCACGACCCGTGCTAAGCACGGCGGACTATCGCATCCACTGCGCACGTCGACCAGCAAGATGCTGGTGTCTTCGACGCGCGCTTCCACGACGCCGGCAACCCAGGCCACGGGCACGCCCCGCTTGCCGGCGATGTCCGAAGCGATCGTTTGGTAGGACACCGTAGCGTTTTCGCGGAATTTCTTGGCCTCCTCGGTCAAACTTTCCACTCGTTTGACGCGGATGGGAACCAAACGGGGCGCCCTCTCCGGCGCCGAAGCGCGCACCAGGATCACGGTCTCCCCAACGGCCGACACGCTCATCAGCTGAGTAAATGAACCTTGTGCGTCAACCTCGATGGGGCGGCCCGCGACGCTCACGCTGGCGCCTTTCAGAGTTTGTCCAACCAGCATGAAGCTCGCGCTATCGATCACCACGCTTTCCCCCGGGGCTCGAACAATGAGCGGCACTATGGACAGTTGGAAACGCACCTCGTCGCGGTGCGGCGGAGCACCTGACGGAGTGATGGTGTAAGGAATTCGCCGCTCGAGAGATGCCACCTGAGCCGACTGCCCGGTGAGTGCGGTTCCCACGTCGAGCTCGTAGACAGCAGACCCATTGGCGGCCTGAGCAATCGCTTTGCCGTCCATCGCGACGGTTGTGCCGGGGACGGCGCGCGCCAAGACCCGCAGCTTAGGCGGAGTTTCGTTCAGACCCTCCAGATCGCCGCGCACTCGATACTGAACCGGTACCAGAATCTCGACTTTTTCTTCTTGGCTGGAGCCCGGGGAACGGAGCCCGAGGGTGAGTTTGTTTTCTCCGACGATGAGCGGCACATTCAGTTCCAAAATGGCTCTTTTGGCGTTGAATTTCGCGGAACGGCTCCCGAGCGCCACCTGCGTTCCGGTCGCGCAGTCTTCACAGCTCACATCCAGCCGTTCGTTACCGAGCGCATCGACCGAAACGCGCGCCTCGACCCGCGCTGCTCCGCGTCTCAAGAATAACACCACCAGACCGCTCAACACGATGGCAAGAATTGCGGCGGTCGCCGCTATCCACAGCGCCTGACGACCCCGTCGCCGACGACCGGGCAAGAACGCGAGCTCAGCGTCGCTGAGCGCGGTTCCACCCAGTTGCTGCACGGCCGCGCCCGCACGGCTCGGATACGAGGTTTCCGCGCCGGGGTGTACCGGGGCAACGCCGGGTACGGCTACGCCGAGCACAGTTTGCTTGATGCCAGGCCGAGCCGGCGCAGCCGACTGTTCACCAGGGACGGGCAAAAAATGCTGGGAGAGCGGTTCTGACTCGGAGAGCTGGCCGTAGCCGACCACCGTTTGTTTAACCACATCAAGCGGTTCACCCAATAGCGCTGACGGAGCAGCGACTCCCAACACTGTCTGCTTGAGGGTGCCGACTGGCTGACCTTGCGTTTTGGGAGCGGCAGCGGGGGCAGGCGTTGCTTGGTGGAAGCCCCCGACCGGTTGAGCCCCGAC
>DASXTY010000055.1:0-3662 GCA_036505155.1 Polyangiaceae bacterium
CGCGAACAACTCATTTTGCATCTTCATCGCCTCCACCACCACCACCGGCGTCCCCCTCTCGACCCGATCGCCCACTGCCACCAGCACCCGGACCACTTTGCCCGGCATCGGGCTTCGGACGGTGAGGCTACCTGGGCCGGCTTCGGATGCCGACGAAGCTCGGGATAAAGAGCTCTGGACGCTTGCGTCGAGCCGTCGGCCCCCTATCCAGAAGCGTTGTTTTGGCTGCTGTCCGTGCACAACGACTTCGAAAGTTCGCTCCCCGACGCGGACGATGGAAGAGTGCCCGTCAGCTACCGGTTCGCTTGACAAGAGCGCCAGGTCCTGCTGCTGCCCGTCGACCGCGACCGCAAAACTGCCGTCCGGCCGTTCGGCAATGTCCACGGCATGTTCGCTTCCGTCGATGCTCACGAAGTAGCGCACGCTAAAACTGCACTCCGGCTCGCAGCATAGCCAATAACTGGGTGGCAAGCCGGCTGCCCGACCGGTCGGCGAAAGCATTACCCGGAAAGAACACGCCACCTTCTGCACCGAATTGCAGGGTTGGACCATGCGGGAGGACCATTCGATATTCTGCCCCGGCATCCAGCTCCAGGCCCAGGTCATGCGCTCGTGGGTCGCCACCGTCGTAGTTTCGGACCGAGCCCACCAACGACTGCCAGGGGTCGACGAAGTCCGAGCTAGTTTGCGCGATCAATGCGCCAAACTTAAGGTCGAGCTCCGGACGCGGCCGCAACACGACTGTCGGGTTGAAGTAGCTGGCTCCGAAAATGGCGCCATTGGACACGACTCCGTCGGCGCCCGAGAGGCGCCGGCCCAAGAAGTCTTCCATGATGGTTGCGGCACGCGCGGTTTTCCAGGCGAGCACTTGGTTGAACAAGATGAGCCCGATCTTGTAGTTTTCATCGAACCGAAAGCTCCTCAGCATATTGTTGTAAGGGTTTGCGTCGCCGCTGGCCCAGCCCCAATCCACGGAAGTCACCAAAAACCCCCAGCGCTCTTCACCGGTTCCGGAGGTGAATACCACACCGAGCCGTGCAGCGGCGCCAAACTGACGCACCGTGGCGCTCTGATCGGCGCGCCTCGCACCAAGGCTTGGCCCGGCGCCGCTTTTGCCCCACACGTAGACTAGCTCGCTCGCTCCGAAGATGTGTCCGCCGCCCCCCGGAAGCTCGGTGTGGAATTGCCCGGTGGCGTCCAGGCTCAAGCTATCCACCGGTCGTTCGGAGCTGCCCGAAGATAATCCTGCGGTGTCGGTGGTCTGGTGTCGATACCGCGCGTAGAAGCCAATCTCATTGTGCGATGGGTCCCGGTAGGATACCGTCACCACACCTTGCAGCGCCTGGTCGTGGTCGAGCAAACGCGCTTGAGAGTCTTCGAACACCAAGTCCGCAGCCAAAGATAGGTTGATTCCGGCGGTCTCGGCAGGCCAGAGAGCCCAGAGCAGTCCGTCGACTTTCGCGCCGCCGAGATAGTCTCCAAACAACGGCGGATGATCCCCGTCGTTGGTGAGAATGCCCATGCCCCAGTGCGCAGGTCGCTGCCCGATGCGCCAGACCCCTGCGGGGGAAAGCCATTGGAGGTAAAGCCAGCGTGGCTCGATTTCGTAGGGTCTGCGTCGGTCGTAGGGGTGCCGCGCTGCTTGCACGCCTTGGGTGGTCTGGCCTAAAGCGAATCCTTTTGGCGCGTCGGCCTGGCCTACCAGTTCCAGTCGGTCTCCAAATTGAAGTCTCGGAGTGAGACGCAGCCAGTGGTAGATGCGTGTCGTCTGTCCTAGGATGTCGAAACTGCCATCCATCCGGAGCAGCTTCAGATCCGTGAGCCGGGTCAGGCGAATCTGGTGCTCGCCATGAATTTGAAAGCGGAGCTTCTCGGGCTGCCCAGGAGCGAGCGGAGCGCGCGCGGTATCCAGAACCAGTTTCGGATCGAAGGCCGGGGCCGCCTCCGGTGATGAAGGCGTTGCTGTCGCCGCGGCGGGCGGGGACATGGTCGCCGGGCCTGGAGCCTGCGCCAAGCTAGTCGCCGTGCTTCCAAGGGCAATCGCGAAAGACGCGGCGGCGCGTTTGAGGATTGTCGGGCAAGGCACGGACGGCGAGGATAATACTTATGGCCATGGTTTCTACTGGCGAGTTTCAGAGTGTATTGCTCGGCGAACCGCTGAGCCTGGAGGTAGTGGAGGCGGTTGCGCTGAACCGAGCCACGCCGGAATTGGCGCCAGACGCACGGGCGCGGCTATCCACATCGCGGGCTGCGGTCGAGCGCTTGCTCGATGCTGGCGACGCAGCGCCGCGACTGTACGGTATCAACACGGGCTTTGGTGCCCTCGCTGACCAGCGAATTGGCGCCACAAAAATGCGCGAGCTTCAGCTCAACCTCATTCGAAGCCATTGTTCTGGGGTGGGCTCGCCCATGTCGGAGCCGGAAGTCCGAGCAATGATGTTATTGCGCGCGCATACCTTGGCTCTGGGGCATTCCGGCGTACGACCCGCGGTGGTAGACCTATTGATCGGGATGCTAAAGTCCGGCATCATCGCCTACGTGCCGTCGCAGGGGTCGGTCGGTGCGTCGGGTGACCTCGCGCCTTTGGCGCACCTCGCGTTGGCCATGTTGGGGCAGGGTCGCGTTAGCTTTCAGGGTGAGTGGATGGATGCAGGCGAAGCCCTGGCGCGCGCCGGCTTAGCCCCCATCCAGCTCGAGGCGAAGGAAGGACTTTCTCTGATCAACGGCACGCAATTCATGGTCGCGCTGGGCGTGTTGGGCGTGTTGGAATCCCTGCGCCTAAGCACGGTTGCGGACATTGCGGGTGCGATGAGCTTGGAGGCGCTGAAAGGCTCTGAACGACCTTTCGAAGAACGGCTGATGAAGCTCCGGCCGCATCCCGGACAAATGGTCTCGGCAGCCAACTTGCGGCGACTGCTCAGCGACAGCGAAATCATGGTGAGCCATCACGATTGTGACAAGGTGCAAGACCCCTATTCGCTTCGCTGCATGCCGCAAGTGCATGGGGCAACGCGGGACGCACTCGAGTGGGCTCGCGAAGTGCTCGAGCGCGAGGTCAACAGTGTGACGGATAACCCATGCATTTTCGAATCCGGCGAGGTGGTGGAAGTCGTGAGCGGGGGGAATTTCCACGGTCAGCCCGTGGCGTATGCCCTCGACCTGGCTGCCATTGCGGTTTCGGAGCTGGCTGACATCAGTGAGCGGCGCGTCGAACAGTTGGTAAATCCAGCGCTATCGAGCGGGCTCACACCCTTTTTGGCCAGGGAAAGTGGTCTGCACAATGGCTTCATGATCGCGCAGGTGGCGGCCGCGTCGTTGGTCAGCGAAAACCGAGTGCTGTGCCATCCGGCCAGCACCGACAGCATTCCTTCCAGCGCGGGCAGGGAAGACCACGTCAGCATGGGTAGCGTGAGCGCGCGCAAGCTCGGCGCTATCGTGACCAACGTTCGGCGGGCTCTCGCCATCGAGCTTCTGACCGCCTCCGCTGGGTTGGACCAACGCGCGCCGCTACGCCCCGGCACCGGCGCGGCAGCCGCCCACAGCTTCATCCGAACGCACATCGCTCCCCTCTACGACGACCGGCCCCTTTACGAGGACATCGAGCAGGTAGCTCAGCTCATAAAAAACGGGGAGCTTCTAAAGGCGGTTGAAGCCCGGATCGG